>JAFGTL010000653.1 GCA_016934125.1 Candidatus Hydrogenedentota bacterium | reverse complement strand
GGCGCCGCCTTCGGGGAGTACTTCCTTGTGATGCACGCCGCCGCCCTGCTCACGTCCAACCGGGACACCGCGCCGCCCCTCTCGTTCCTCTATGGAGCCGCCGCCGTGTCCTTCTGCGGCGACTTCTTCCAGCGGGGCAGCCAGGAGGTGCCGTTCCAGGTTGGCGTGCTCGTCTACGTCGCCCTGAACGGCCTCGTGCTGGCCACGTCGCAGCCGCGCACGTCCGGGCCGGCCGCGCGGCGCGCGCCCCGGCGCACGGTGGCCACGGCCGTGTTGATCGCGGCCTCGGTGGGCGGCGCGTGGTTCGGATCGTATCTGCTCGCGACGTATGGCAACGCCATCGATCAATGGCTTGGGGCCTTCGCGAACGGCATGTCGCCGCTGCAGACGCAGGGCTTTTCGCGCGAGGCGCGCCTCGACAGCGTCAACGCGATCAAGAGCAAGAATGCGGACAAGATCGCCCTTCGCGTGATCGCCGAGGACGAGCCCGGCTACCTGCGCGCCATCGCGTACGATCACTATGCCGGATCCCGATGGGAGGCCACCGGCGCCAAGATGCCCGTGCCGCGCGCCCGGCAGGCGCCCATCGCGGCCGCGCCGGACAGAAGCGCCTTCGCCGTCCGGCCCTACGCCCCCGAAACGCCGCTTCGCGAACTCGAGGTGTGGCCCGACGCGTCCCTGGGCGAAAACGTGTTCGCGCCGGCCGCCACGGCCCTCGTGGCCGCCGAGATCGATCGGTTGAGCCGCGACGGCCACGACGCGCTCTCCTCGCCCGATCTCACGCCCGGCATGGAGTACGCCCTCTACGTTACGCCCGAGGGCGCACCCGACGGCGCGCCCGAGCCCTTGCCGGCCGCGGCCCGCGCGCAGTACACGGCCGTGCCCGACGAACTCGATCCGGGGATTCGGCGCCTGGCCGAGGGCCTTTTCACAGACTGCGATACCGTAGCCGACAAGATCGCCGCGGTGACGCGCCATTTTCACGCCCATTACAGCTACCACTTTGGGATTGAGGTGCCCCCGGGCGTGAATCCGCTCACCTATTTCCTGCTCACCGAGCCGCCGCCGCCCGCCCATTGCGAGTATTTCGCGACCGGCGCGGCGATCCTGCTCCGGCTGGGCGGCGTGCCGGCCCGCTACGTGACGGGGTTCGTCGCCTCTGAGCCCGGCGTCATGGGCGGCTACTGGGCCGCGCGGAATAAGGACGCGCACGCCTGGGTGGAGGCCTACGATGACGCGCGCGGCTGGGTGATCGTCGAAGCGACGCCGGGCGATGGCGTGCCCGGGGCGTCCCCGCCCAACCGGCTGGCCCGACTCTGGGACGGCGTCATGTTCGCCCTGGCACGCCTGCGCCGCGCGGATTTCGCGTCCATCATATCCGGGCTGCTCCGGCTGCTCATCTCGGTGCCGGGCCTGCTCATCATCGCGGCGGCCGTGGGCGTGCTGCTCCTTCGGAACTGGCGAAAACGCGTACGCGCCGCGGGCCGCCGGCCCGTCGATCCGGCGGTGGCCGCGCTCCACCGGCTCCTCGCCCAGATGGACGCACGCCTCCAGCCGCGCGGGCTCGTCCGCGGCCCGGCTGAGACGTGTCACCGGTTCGCGAGACGCATCGCCGCCGAACCCGACGCGCCCGACGTGCTCCCCGCCGCCGCGGCCTGGTATGCCGAATACGCCGCCGTCCGGTTCCGCCCGCCCATCGAGCCCGAGGCCGTCGAGCGGCTCCGGGCCGCCATGCCGCCGCCTTGATGCCTTCTTTCCGTGCAGGTTCGACGCTTGCGGTTTGGCGCGCATTGGACTACAGTCTGCCTATGTCTACACCAACCGGCCCGCAGATGGCGGGCCGCCCCGTGGAGGAGTAACGCATCATGGTTCGACTGGGCATCATCGGATTGGGCGGCATGGGCAATCTGCACACGCAGGCGCTGGCATCGGTTCGCGGCTGCACGGTGACGGCGGGCGTCGATGTGCTTCGGAAGGCGCGGGCGGACTACGCCGAGAAACACCCGGATGTGGCGCTGTATGCGGATCACAAAGCCATGCTGAAGGACGGCGGGGTGGACGCGGTGTTGATCTGCACGCCGACGCTTTCTCACAAGGAGATCGCCGTCGACGCGCTGCGGAGCGGGCGCCCGGTGCTCACCGAGAAACCCATGGCGCGCACCGTGGCCGATTGCCGCCGGATGATCGATGCGGCCGACAAGGCGAACCAGGTGCTCATGGTGGCCCATTGCCGGCGGTTCGACAAAAACTGGGGCCGGTTCGCGCAGATCGTCGCCCAGGGCAAGCTGGGCCGCCCGCTTCTGTGGCGCAGCGTCGCGGCGGGCACCGGCCCGGGCGCGTGGTTCATGGACGATCGGGAGGGCGGCGGCCCCCTTCTCGACGGGGCTGTGCACAACTACGATTTCGCCAACCTCATGTTCGGCGAGCCCGACACCGTCGTATCGAGCGCCATCTCGCTCACCAA
Organism: Candidatus Hydrogenedentota bacterium; assembly: GCA_016934125.1. Classification (GTDB taxonomy): domain Bacteria; phylum Hydrogenedentota; class Hydrogenedentia; order Hydrogenedentales; family SLHB01; genus JAFGTL01. The sequence continues at coordinate 2,369 of JAFGTL010000653.1, read as the reverse complement.
TCGATCCGCCGTGGACACGGCGTCGGCGGTGGTGCGCTACAAGTCGGGCGATCAACTGATGATGAGTTGGGCCTGGGGGCCGCGCGGCGAGGGCGCCCACGACGTGATGGGGCCGAAGGGCACGCTCCTCTTCGGCCCGGGCGATCTCAAGCCAGCCGGCGACGGCAACGAGTACGCCTACCTCCGCATCTGGCCAAACGGGAAGGAGCAGAAGCTCGTCCGATTCCGCTACAGCTCGATGGACATGTACATCGAGGAGGATCGCCATTTCATCGCGTGCATCACGGCGGGCAAGCCGTGCCTCGCCCCCGGCACCGAAAGTATGAAGGCGGTGGCCGTGGCCGAGGCCGTGCTGAAGGCCGGCGTGAAGGGCGGCGTGCGCAAGGTGGCCTGGTAGGCCGGACGGAAGGAAGACGACATGCAAGTTGGGATCAGCCAGTTGATTCTCGGCAAGACGGGTTGTGCCGAGTTCTTCGAGCAGGCGGCCGCCGCCGGATACGAGGTGGTCGAGATCTGCATGCGGCGTGAAGGCGAGGTTACCCGCGACATGGATGACGGGGCCGCCCGCCGCATCGTGGATCAGGCCGCGGCGGCCGGGGTGCAGATTGTGTCGATGACGCACAGCCACTGCACCGGCAACCTGCTCGATACGGGCGAGGCGCAACAGCGCAGCATCGATGAAACCGTGGCCGGGCTCGGCCGGGCGGCCGCGATGGGTATCGGCTGCACGCTCCACACGCTCGGCTCGCTCCGCGCGGATCTCTACTACGATGAGGCCTACCGGAACGGCATCGCGTCGCTCAAGGCCATCGCGCCCCACGCGGAGAGACTCGGCGTCACGCTGGCCGTCGAGTTCGTGTGGAACGGATTCCTGTTCAGCCCCGTCGAAATGAAGGCGTTTCTCGACGAGGTGGGCAGCGATCGCATCGGATTCTATTTCGATCCCGGCAACATGGCGGTGTTCCAGTTCCCCCATCACTGGGTGCATGCCTTGGGCCGGCACGTCAAGATGGTGCATCTCAAGGACTGGCGCGGCCGCGCCCTCAACGGCGGCTGGACGCCCCTTCTCGAAGGGGAGGTGGACTTCGCCGCCGTGCTGCGCGAGTTGCGCGCCGCGGGATACGATGGGCCGCTGATCAGTGAAGTCGAGCCCGCGCTGGCGCCGCTCGATGTGACGGCCAAGGCCGTCCGGAGCATCATCGCCCTGTAACGCAGGGGGCGCGGCCGGGCGTGGACAAAGGAGCCGTGTCATGAGAAGACGACTCAAGATCACGTTGACGGCTTGCTGCTGCCTCATCGTCTTCGCCGTGTTCGCCGTCTACGTCTACATCCATCCGGGCCGGGGCCCCCGCCTCGATGTCGACGCCGATCAGGACGCCTACCTGGAAGAGATCGACGGGACCATCGTGCTCCACCTCAAAGGGACGCCCTATGAGATGGGCTACCAACACGGTTTCCTGGCCCGCGATCGCGTCTCGGACGCGATGGCCCTGTTCGACGGGCTCCTCGGCCTCGCCCGCAAGGAAACCGGCATGCCTCGCGCCGCGGTCGAGTTCGTCCTCGACTGGGTGTACGCAGGCTGTGCCCCCCACATCCCCGAACGCCACCGCCGCGAGTTGGAGGGCCTCGCCGACGGGGCCGGCGTCGACCTTCAGATGCTCCGCCGGTTCCATGTCCTGTCGGTGCTGTCCGAACGGGACTGCAGCGTGTTTGCCGTGTTCGGCAAGGCGACGGGCAACGGCCACGTGTTCCACGGCCGCAACTTCGACTGGAACATGAGCCTCGGCCTCCAGGATAACGCCGCCCTGATCCTCTACAAGCCGGAGGGCATGGTGCCCTTCGCGTCGGCCGGCTACCTCGGCACCGTCGGCATCCTGTCCGGCATGAACATGGAGGGCATCGCCGTCGGCCAGGTCGGCGCGATCAACACCGATGGCCGCCACCGCGGCATTCCCCTCATGTTCCTCCTGCGCCGGATCCTCGAAGAGGCCCACGACGTGGATGACGCCACGCGCATCATCCAGAACGCCCGCCGCACCGTCGGCTACAACTACCTGGTGGCCGACGGCGACGCGGCCGAGGCGCGGGCCTATGAAACCAGCGCACACTACTGCGCCGTGTTCACCGACAACGATCCCAAGGAAGCGCTCGTCGAGTACGCGATCCCCATCGACGACGCCGTGTTCCGGGCCGACACCGCCATGGATCAGAACGTGCGCCGGCACCAACGCTGCGCCAAGGGCTACCCCAACATGCCCTACGGCAGCCAGTCCTACGACGGCCGCTACAAGCCCATGGCCACCATGATCCGCGAGGGCTACGGCGCCATCGATCAGGCCGCGGCCCTGGCGATCGTCAAGGCGGTCGCC
>JAFGTL010000652.1 GCA_016934125.1 Candidatus Hydrogenedentota bacterium | reverse complement strand
CGGTTTCGCACCCTCGTCGTCAACCCGCCCTCTCCTGTGGGCATCATGTTTGCCCGCGAACACGGCGATTGTAGAGAAACGTTTACAAGAACATGCGAAGATCCGGCGAAAAACGGCAAGACCCCAATCCATGACGCAGGCCCGGGCCGGCGCCGGAGGTTGAGCCGGCCGGCCCGGCCGTGGTAGAACAGGCTTTTCGACCACGCACGGCAACGGGGCCGTGCGTCCGGCGAGAGGAATGCTCATGTCGGGGACACATTTCGAGGGATTGGGCGACAAGACGCTCCGGCTGGCCATGCTGGGGATGGTGGACGGGAACGGGCATCCGTACTCGTGGAGTGCCATGTTCAATGGGTTCGACGCGGAGGAGATGGCGCAATGTCCATTTGCCGCGATTCCGCAATACCTGGGCCGGGAACCGAAGGATACGCTGCAGATTCCCGGGGCGCGCGTCACGCACGTGTGGACTGACGATCCTGCGGACGCGCCGCGTGTGGCCCGTGCCTCGCTGGTCGAGCACGTCGTCGAGCGGCCTGAGGACGTCATCGGCCAGGTGGACGCCGTCATCATCGCCACCGACAAAGGACACGAGCACGTGGAGCGGTGCCGCCCCTTTGTGGAGGCCGGACTCCCCATGTTCGTCGACAAGCCCCTGGTGGACAACGCGGAGGATTTGCAGACGTTCCGGGGCTGGATCGAGGCGGGCCACCCGATTCTCAGTTCGAGCGCCTTGCTGTACTGCAAGGAGTTCCTGCCCTACCGGATCTCGACGCACGAACTCGGCGAGATCCGGTTTGCGAGCATCACCACCGCCAAGTCCTGGGAACGCTATGGGATCCACGCCCTGTCGGCCATATACCCGATTCTCGGGCCCGGGTTCCTGTCGGCCCGCAACACCGGCACGCTCGAGCGCAATGTCGTCCATTTCAAGCACCGTTGCGGCGCCGACATCGTGGTGGTGGCCACGTACGACATGTTCGGCGGGTTCGGCGCCCTGCAGCTCTGCGGGACGGTGGGCACGGCGCAGGCGATGAGCCGCGACACCTTCTTTTCGTTCAAGACACAGCTCGAGACCTTCGTCCACTATCTGCGCACGGGCGAACGCCCGTTCCCGTTCAGCCAGACGGAGGAGCTGATGAAGATGGTCATCGCGGGGATCTGGAGCCGCGAGCAGGGCGGCCGGGAAGTGGAGTTGACGGAAGTACCGTAGGCGGACGAGTGCCACGCACCGGCCGCTACTGCACAGGCATGTGGTGAACCACAGGAGTCTACAGCAACCATGGGCATTCTGGATGAATTCTCCCTGAAAGGGAAGGTGGCGCTCGTCACGGGCGGCGCGGGGCTCTATGGACGGCAACTCGTGGCGGCCATGGCGGAGGCAGGCGCTGAGACATACATCGCGTCGCGCAATCTCGAAGCGTGTGAAGCGGTTGCCGCGGCGCAGCGTGAGGCCGGGCTGAACGTCACCGCCCTCCAGTACGATCAGGCAGACGAGGCATCCATCCTCGCGCTCCGGGACGCCATCATGGAGCGCAGCGGGCGGATCGATGCGCTGGTTAACAACTCCGTGGCGCGGCCCATGAAGAACGGGTTCCAGAGCGACGCGTCCACGTTTGCGCTCAGCATGCAGATCAACGCGACGGGGCTGTTCATCATCACGCGCGCCTTTGGCGACGCGATGGCCGAGCAAGGCAGCGGATCCATCATCAACATCGGCTCGATCCAGGGCATGGTGGCCCCGGATCCCACCATTTACCGCGGAACCACCATGAGCGGGTGGTCGCCCGACTACTTCTTCCACAAAGGCGGCATCATCAACTTCACGCGGTTCATTGGGAGCTACTATGGCGCGAAGGGTGTCCGCTGCAACTGCGTGGCGCCCGGCGGGTTCCTCACGGAGAATCATCCGGAGCCCTTCGTGCGGCAGTACAGCGACAAGACGTTTCTCGGCCGGCTCGCCAACGACAGCGATCTCAAGGGTGTGGTGGTGTTTCTGGCGTCGGACGCATCGGTGTACATCACCGGCGCGAACATCCCGGTGGACGGGGGCTACACCGCGAAGTAGGCGGAGTTCCGGGTGTCTTCCGCTGGATTCGGAACCGCGGACGGATGAATCGATGGGCTTTCGCGCGATCACAAACCGGCTTCTGGGCGATATCGAGGGACTCCGGTTTGCCCCGCCCGTCACCCATGTCTACAACCCCCTCGTCTATGCGCGGAAGCCCTACGATGCGTACTGGCGCCGCTTCGGCCGCGCGCCAAAGGAGGTGGTGCTCCTCGGCATGAACCCGGGGCCGTTTGGCATGGCGCAGGTGGGCGTGCCCTTCGGCGACGTGGCCATGGTGCGCGACTGGCTCGGTATCGAGGGGCCGGTGGCGTCGCCTCCTTTCGAGCACCCCAAGCGGCCCGTGCAGGGCTTTGCCTGTCCGCGGCGCGAAGTGAGCGGCACCCGGTTCTGGGGCTGGGCGCGATCCGCATTCGGCGAGCCGGATGCGTTCTTCTCCCGGTTCTTCGTGGCCAACTACTGCCCCCTCTGCTTCATGGAGCATTCCGGCCGCAACCGCACCCCCGACAAATTGCCCGCTCGGGAGCGCCTGCCCTTGTTCGCCGCCTGCGATCGCGCCCTGCGCAGCACTGTCCAGTTGCTCCGGCCCCGTTACGTGTTCGGCATCGGCGCGTTTGCCGAAGCCCGGGCGCGCGAGGCGCTGGCCGGCCTTGAACTCAGCGTCGGCCGGATCCTTCATCCGAGCCCGGCGAGTCCGGCCGCAAACCGGGGTTGGGCGCAAGCGGCGGCCGACACCTTGCGGGAGTATGGAATTGACCTGCCGTAGGGGTTCAGGCGGGGCGGATGTCACTTGGACGCGAACTGGGCCAGCACCTCGACGTGTGGCGTGTGGGGGAATAGATCCACCGCCCGCACGTCGACGAGGTGGTATTGCTCGGCAAGTCCGGGCAGATCCTGCTTCACGAGCACCGTGGGTTTGCAGGCGACATAGAGGATCGCGGGCGGGTTGAGTTCGACGAGGCGCCGCAGCGCCTTGGGATGGAGCCCGGCCCGGGGGGGATCGACGACGACTGCGCAGTCCGGCGGCAACGTGGCCTGCCGTTCCCGGAGGTCGCGCAGGTAGTGCTCGACGTGCTGCGTGAGGAATGTCACGTTCCCGATATCATTCACGGCCGCGTTGTGCCGGCCGTCCGCCGTCGCCTCTTCGACGCTCTCCACGGATACCGCGGACTCGACGAGATCGGCGCAGGCAAACGCGATACCACCCGAGCCTCCGTAGAGGTCGTAGAGTACCGTTGGCGCCAGTGCCCGCACCCGGGCGCGAATGAGTCCATATAGCCGTTCGGTTGCGAGGGTGTTCGTCTGGAAGAAACTGAACGGCGAAATGCGGAACCGCAATGGGCGCACCTTCTGCGCGTCGGGCGCGCACTCGCCTTCGGCATCCGGCACGTCTAACCGTTCCTCGATGGCGGCGGTTCCGTGGAGGAGTTCGATCTCGTCGGCCGCGGCGATCTCTGCGAACCCGCGGAACGTGGCGTGGTGGATGCTGTCGGCCGGGAAGGACGATTGCACCGCTTGGACGAAGGGCCCCGGTTCAAAGGGGCCCTCGTTGGTGATGAGCACCACCATGCGCTGGCCCGTCCGGCATCCTTCGCGCACCAGCAGGATCCGTAGAAACCCGTCCTTGGACTTCGAACTGAAGGCGCTCAATGCGTGATCCCGAGCCCATTGCCGTGTCGCGGCAAGCAATCCATCCATACCCTCCGGGCCGATCCGGCATTCCTCGATGTCGAGCGTCCAATACCACCGCCCCTTGCGCTTGAGCCCGAGCACCGTCTCGCGCGGGAGATCCGGCGGCGGCGGTTCGGGGTAGTACTTCCGGCCGAAGGTAAGGTCCATTTTGTTGCGGTAGTGCCAGATCCGGGGCGAGGGCTCAACCGGGATCGGGTGTTGCCAGTATGGGGCGAACAACTCGCGCAGTTCGGCTTCTTTCTGGGCGAGTTGCGCCGCATACGCCACGTCCTGCGTGCGGCATCCGCCGCATTCGCCGAAATGCCGGCAGATCGCCGGGCCACCATCGTGGGCAGAGGGCATCGTCCGTTGTCTACTCCCGCGCGTCGCGTTGATGCCTAGGCTGTCATCAACAGAACCACAAAGCCCACAGTGTACAGCAGGAAGAAGAGTCCGCCGAGGGCGATGCCGATCCAGGCATGGACGCGGCCCCGCGCCTCTTCGTGCCGGTGGGCATACACGAGCCCGATGATGCCCAGCGCGACGGCCGGCAGGCCGGTGAGCGCGCCGAGACACGGGATCACCGAGAACACCCCTACGTAGTAGGCGATGAGCGCGGCCACGTTGCGATAGGGGATGAGCGTCTCGACTACCCTGTCGGCGCCATCCGGCAGCGGCGGCGGAGCGGCGGCCGGATCGTCGGCTTGTCCACTCATGGCTGTGCCCCCCGTGTGATGAGTTACAGTTGGGCATGATAGGCGATCGGCGCGGCGTAGTGCAACGACACGAATCGCGACACGAATCGCGGCATTCAAGATCTCGCCGGGAATGGTATCGGCCTGCCACACCTTTGCTGTAAGGGTTCCTGGCGGAATATCCGGATCGCGAGCAATCGACGCAGGGCCCGGCTCAGCAACTGCCTCCGCTTGGTGCACCCGGAAGACTCATGGTCTCGCTCCCTGAAGCCGAACGCCGCACTTCCTGGCCGCCTTCATCAGCGACTTGTCCTGCGTTGCGATCGGCACCCCGGATCTCATTGCAAGGTCCAGGTATGACGCGTCATAGGTTGAAAGCCCAAGCTCCCGGGCAAGAGCAATGATGTCGGTCAGCATCCGTTCAGGGGTCTCTTGCTCGACCGAGAGAGGAAGGCTGCTGACCAGTTCAAGAAACCGCACGACATCGGCTTTGCCGAGGCGGCGCTTCCGTTCCGCCACGAGAAGCGCATTACCGATCTCCAAGGGCCAGATTGCCGGGACGATTGCCTCTCCGTCTTCAAGACACTGCAGAACGGCATCGGCATATTCGCCGACCTCGTCTTCGAAGCACCAAGCCATGACGACCGAGTTGTCCACGACGAATCGCGCCGGACTCATCGCCTCCCCTCCTCAATCATCTCGCGTATCGACAAACCTCCGAGGCGATGTCCCGCGCGGAATCGCCTGAGCGCAGCGATGACTTCGTTTGCGGGCTCCCTCCTGGAGGGGGTGGACGGCTCCAGAGTTGCCACGGGGACACCATGTCTCTCAATGGTGATCCGTTCTCCCTTGGCCACCCGGTCAAGAAGCTTGGACAGATGCGTCTTGGCTTCATAAGCACCAACGGTGTGCATGATTCCGGTCCTTTCAACTAGTCTGAGACTAGTTTATTTTCTCTCCCCCGACAAGTCAAGGCCTGTTACGGTTCCCTGTCCGGGCCGCCTGTCCGTGGCCGTCCGCCCGTCCGCCCCGGATAGTTGACGGTGCGGGGCGCTTCGGCTACTCTGAAGGTCGCGGAAGTGCCGGGCACTTGGCGGCCCGGTGCCCGAGGGCCAGCCAGTCGAGGTAAACGAAACAGCATGCCCGAATCCGACCTTCTACTTGTGCTTCCCATTCCGTTCTCGATGTATGAGGGCCGGGTTCTGCTGGAGGCCCAGTCGTTCAACGGATTGGAGCGCTGGGCGGACAACTTCGAGTCCATCGTGCTCGCACTGGCCGCGGTTCCCTACGATCCCGTCGAGGGCAAGACGCGTTCGCCGAGACGCGACCTGGCAACGGCCGCGTGCATTGATCGCGTCGAGATCGTGCCATTGCCCCATCCAAGAAGCCTCTGGGATTTTCTGAAAGCCTACCGCTCGACGCGGCGTCTTCTCGGGGAGTGGATCGGCCGGTGCCGCTACCTGCATTTCGCCGTAGGCGGCGTCCTGTGGGACTGGGCCGCCGTGGCCGCGGCCGAGGCGTTCCGGCAGGGCCGGCCCTACTCGATGTTCGCCGACTGCGTGCACCATGAGGCGCTGCTGCACGCCACGGCGAACCTGCCCTGGCTCCGGCGGGCGAGGCAACGCGTCATGGTGTCCGTCTTGAAACGGCAGCGGGAACGCATCATCCAGCGGTGCACGCTCGGGCTGTGGCACGGCCACGACTGCTATTCCGCCTACCAGGGGTTGTGCCCGAACAGCCACCTTGTCCATGATGTCCACACCAAGCCATCGGACAGCATGCCCGAGCCGGAATGCGCCGAGAAGGCGCGGCGCGCGTTGGCCGAGCCCGTCTTGCGCATCTGTTACGCGGGGCGCCTCATTCCCATCAAAGCGCCCCTCGACTGGGTGCGCGCCATTGCCCGTGCCCGGGAACTGGGCGCCCGCGTCGACGCCACCTGGATCGGCGACGGCCCGTGCCGCGACGAGGCGGCGGCCCTCGCCGAACAGCTCGGCGTGGCCGACTGCATTCATTTGCCGGGGTTCACCAGCGATCGTTCGGCGCTGCTGGCGGCGCTCCGTTCGGCGCACGTGCTCGCGTTCACGCACATCGCGCGCGAATCGCCCCGCTGCCTCGTCGAGGCGCTGGTTTCGGGCACGCCCATCGCCGGATACGAGAGCGATTATGCGAAGGAGTTGGTGGGTGAATTGGGCGGCGGGGAACTGGTGCCCGTCCACGATTGGCGTGCGTTGGGCGAACGCCTGGCCGAGCTTGATCGCGATCGCGCCCGGCTGGCGGCCCTGATCGAGCGGGCCGGTGCGAACGGCCGCCGGTTCAACGACGAGGCCGTGTTCCGCGAGCGGAGCCAACTGATGAAGCGGTACCTGTAGGGCCGCCTACTTTGGCTCGGGCGTGTCTGCCCCACCGCCGCTCTGGGCTGCCGCCTCCTCGGCGGCGGCCGTCGCCGCTTCCTCGGCGGCGGCCGTCATGCTCTCTTCCTTCTCCTCCGGAACCGCGCGGGCCACCGCGCTCACCGTGGCGCCCTCGGACGGGGTCATGATCCGGACGCCCTGCGTATTCCGGCCGATGGTGCGGATATCCTTCACCGCCATCCGGATGACGATGCCGTCCTTGCTGACGACCACGATCTCGTCGGTGTCGTCCACCGTCAACATGCCGATCACGTTGCCGTTCCGGGCGGTCGTTTTCATGTTGATGATGCCGCGGCCGCCGCGGTGCTGGAGCCGGTAGTCGCCCACCTTGGTGCGTTTGCCGAACCCGTTCTCAGACAGACTGAGCACCGTCATGTCTTCGGCGGCGATGGAGGTGCCGATGACGAGATCCCCCTCGTCGAGACGGATCCCGATGACACCGCGGGCCGTGCGGCCCATCGGGCGGACGTCTTTCTCGGGGAACCGGATGGCCATGCCTTTATGGGTGGCGAGCAGGATATTGTCCTCGCCGGAGGTGATCTGGATGTCGATCAACTCATCCCCCTCGGCGAGATCAATGGCGATGATGCCTGTCGCGCGGGGATTGCTGAACGCGGTGAGTGCGGTTTTCTTCACGATACCTTGAGCGGTCACCATGAATACATTCCGGCCCTCCTCCGAGAGGTCGCGCACCGGCAGGCACGCGGTCACCTGCTCCTCGCCGGTTAGGTCGAGCACGTTCACGATGGCGCGGCCCCGGGCCGTCCGCGTCCCCTTCGGCAATTCGTGCACTTTGCGCCAGTACACCCGGCCCTTGTTCGTGAAGAACAGCATGTATTCATGCGCCGACGCGATGAACAGATCCTTCACGAAGTCCTGATCCTTCGTGTCCATACCCGTCACGCCGCGCCCGCCCCGTCGTTGCTTCCGGTATGTGGCCACGGGCACGCGCTTGATGTATCCTTCGTTCGATACCGTGACCACCATCTCCTCGTCGGCGATCAGATCTTCCACGTTGAATTCGCTCGTCTCATAGAGGATCTCGGTGCGCCGTGCGTCGCCGTGCCGCTTCTTGAGTTCGATGATCTCTTTGCGGACCTCGGCGAGGATCGTCCGCTCGCTCGAGAGGATCTGCTTGAAGCGTTCGATCTGCTTGAGCAGATCGGCGTACTCCGTCTCGAGTTCGTCCCGTTCGAGCCCAGTCAGCCGGCGCAGCCGCATCGCGAGGATCGCGTTGGCCTGTCGATCGGTGAACTTGAACTCGGTCTGGAGCCGCTCCCGGGCCTCGTCCACGTCCGCCGATGCCCGGATGATTTCGATCACGCGGTCGATGTGGTCGATGGCCTTGAGCAGCCCCTCGACGATGTGGGCCCGCTCCTCGGCCTGGGCGAGGTCGTACTCTGTCCGTCGGCGGACGATCTCGGCGCGGTGTTCGAGGTAGTGGTGGACGAGATCCCGCAGGGGGAGCACGCGGGGCACGTTGTTGACGAGCGCCAGCATGAGGATGCTGAAGGTCTCCTGCATCTGGGTGTGCTTGTACAACTGATTCAGGATAACCTGGGGCTCGTCGCCCTTGCGGATCTCGATGACAACGCGCATCCCGTCGCGATCCGACTCGTCGCGCAAGTCGGTGATGCCCTCGATCTGCTTGTTTCGCACGAGCCCGGCAATCGTCTCGATGAGGCGGGCCTTGTTTACTTGATACGGAATCTCCGACACGATGATGCTATCGCGCCCCGACTGCTTGTCGTGCTCGACGGCCGCGCGGGCGCGCACCTGGATCCGGCCCCGCCCGGTGCGGTACGCGTCGCCGAGTCCCTCGGCGCCGTAGATGATGCCGCCCGTGGGGAAATCGGGCCCCTTGATGAACGCGGTAAGATCGTCCGAGGTGGCCGATGGGTTCTCGATGAGGTGGATGAGGGCATCGCACACCTCGCTGAGGTTATGGGGCGGACAACTCGTGGCCATCCCTACCGCGATGCCGTAGGAGCCGTTGACGAGGAGATTCGGAATCGCCGACGGCAACACGGTGGGCTCCTGAAGCCGGCCGTCGTAGTTGTCCTGCGTGTCGACGGTTCGCTTCTCGATGTCGGCGAGCATCTCGGCCGTGATGGCCGCCATGCGGGCTTCGGTGTACCGCATGGCCGCCGGGCTGTCCCCGTCGATGGAGCCGAAGTTGCCCTGTCCGTCGACAAGGGGATAGCGCATGCTCCATTCTTGCGCCATCCGCACCAGGGCGTCGTAGATGGCCGAGTCGCCGTGGGGGTGGTACTTCCCCATGGTATCGCCGACCACCGCGGCGGCTTTCCGGAACCCGCGGTTGTGGACGAGGCCCAACTCATGCATCGTGAACAGGATGCGCCGGTGAACCGGCTTCAGCCCGTCCCGGACGTCGGGCAGGGCGCGGCTCACGATGACGCTCATCGAGTAGTCCAGGAAGGACGTTTTCAGTTCCTGTTCAAGGGGGATCGGGATAACCCGTTCTCGTGGTGTGTCCATGGCTCTTCCTGATTCTGTTCAACAGTCCGGCGGACGCGGGACTCCTCTGCTTTCACCGGTATGTGGCCCCACTGGGGCGGCTCTGGGCCGGCGCAGCGGATTCGTCCGGGTGCGCGTGGCCCGGCCGGGCGCGTCAGCCGGCCAGCCGGCGTTCTGCGAGCGGCACCACGACCTGGTGAAGCCGTGTGAATTGCCGGACGAATGCCCGCAGGAGGTAGGGGAGGCCGCCCGGGCCGGAAAACACCAGCCGCATGTCGGGGTCGTACAACAACCGGATCAGCAGGCCCGAGTGCGCCGCCGCGCACTCCTCGTCCCCGTCCCCGACGTGCCACATGCTGATCGCCTGCTCACTCACTGTCCTCTCCCAGTCCAGACGCGGCCTTCGCCTCGGCGTGCGGAGCGTCCGTCCCTACACGTCAAGATTCCGTACATCCAGTGCGTATTTCTCGATGAAGTCCTTACGGGGTTCGACGACATCGCCCATGAGTGTCACGAGCAAGTCGTCGGCCACGGCCTCATCTTCGGCGCTGACCTGGAGAACCGTCCGCTTCTCCGGATCCATCGTTGTCTCACGCAGTTGCTCCGGGTTCATTTCTCCGAGACCCTTGTAGCGCTGGACTTGGACGCCTTTGATCCCCTGTTCGAGCAGGTGCGCCCGCAGACTCAGCAGATCGTCGGTCTCGAATGCCATTTCGCCTTGCTCGTTGAGCACCTGGTATGGGGGGGCGCCGACCGCCGACAACGGCTCGATGTGACTCAACAGCACGGAGAATCCGTGGCTCTTGAACAGAGCCAGGTCAATCTGCCCCGGTTCGAGACGCGCACGGGCGTGACTGGCCCCGTTTCCGTTTCCGTTGCCATTCCCGTTGAGTAGTTCCGTCTGCACTTCGGCGCTGTTCACCAACTCCGCTTCCCCGAAGATCGCGGCGCGTTCGGACGGCGACAGCTTGCTCGGGTCTTGCTGCTTCTCCCGGGGCAAGGCCAGGCATTGCCCCACGACATCGCGCGGCGCGCCGTAGACGCGGTGCAGACGGCCCAGCATGCGTTCCCGTTCGTCGGCGGCCTGGATGCCGCGCAGCAGTGTCTTCACGTCGACGTCCTGTCGGCCCGAGCCCCCGTTCGCACTGGTGACGTGGCTGTTCTGAAGCACCAGTTCGAAGAGGTAGCGATCCTTCTCGAGTTCCGTGCGGAGATAGCGGGCCTGTTTCCCCTTGCGCACCTGATAGAGCGGGGGCTGGGCGATATACAGATGGCCCCGCTTGATGAGCTCCGGCATCTGCCGGAAGAAGAACGTGAGCAGGAGCGTGCGGATGTGAGCCCCGTCTACGTCGGCGTCCGTCATGATGATCACTTTGTGGTAGCGCAGGTTGTCGATCTTGAACTCGTCCTTCCCGAACCCCACGCCCAACGCGGTGATGATGCTGCGGATCTCCTCGTTGTTCAGCATCTTGTCCACCCGCGCCTTCTCCACATTCAGGATCTTGCCCCGCAGCGGCAGGATCGCCTGCGTCTTGCGATCACGGCCTTGCTTGGCGGAGCCGCCGGCGCTGTCGCCCTCGACGATGTAGATCTCACAAAGCACCGGATCCTTCTCGGAGCAGTCGGCCAGCTTGCCCGGCAGCGAGAAGCTGTCCAGTGCGCCCTTCCGACGGGTGAGGTCTCGCGCGCGGCGTGCCGCCTCGCGCGCCCGCGCCGCATCGGTGCATTTCTGCACGATCCGGTTTGCCAGCGTGGGATTCTCCTCGAAGAAGGTGCACAGCCCTTCATATACCATCGAGTTGACGATCCCGAGGACCTCGCTGTTCCCCAGTTTCATCTTCGTCTGCCCCTCGAACTGGGGGTTCGGGATCCGCACGCTGACGATGCCGGTCAGGCCTTCCCGGCTGTCATCGCCACTGATCGAGTATTCCTTTTTCGACTTCCGGGTGACATTGCGTTTTACGTATTCGTTCAACGCCTTGGTGAGGGCCGTCTTGAATCCGCTGAGATGGGTTCCCCCCTCATGCGTATTGATGTTGTTAGCGAAGCTCAGGATGTTCTCCGAGTAGGCACTCGAGTATTGGAGCGCCACCTCGCACTGAACCCGATCCTTCTCCGCCTCCATGTAGATCGGCGTCCGATGCAGCCGATCCTTGTTCCGATTCAGGTAGCTGACGAACTCGCCGATGCCCCCTTTGTACTGCATCGTGATGGGCTCGTCGTCTTTGCGTTCATCCTCGAACACGATCTTGACGTTTCGATTCAGGAACGCCAATTCGCGCAGGCGGCCCAGCAGCGTTTCCCCGTCAAAGGTGGTTTCTTCGAATATCTCCGGATCCGGCCGGAACGTAATCCGGGTGCCCGTCGATCGCGTCCGCCCCCGCACCTCCAACGGCCCATCCGGCTTCCCCTGCTTGAACGACATGAAATGGACGTTGCCGTTCTGCCGGACCTCGACCTCGCACCACTGGGAAAGGGCGTTGACGCACGAAATGCCGACGCCGTGGAGGCCGCCCGCCACCTTGTACACGGAACTGTCGAACTTGCCGCCGGCGTGGAGCATGGTCATCACCACCTCGAGCGCCGATTTCCGCTTGAACTTCGGGTGGTTGCCCACCGGAATTCCCCGGCCGTCGTCGGTCACGGACACGCTGTTGTCAATGTGGACAGTGACGTTGACCCGGGTGCAATAGCCGGCGAGGGCCTCGTCGATGCTGTTGTCGACCGCCTCATATACGAGGTGATGGAGCCCACGTGACGCCGTGTCGCCGATGTACATGGCGGGCCGTTTACGGACTGCAGCCAACCCCTCCAGAACCTGGATCGAGCTGGCGTCATAACTACTTGCGGACATTATACTTACCTCGGATGAGCGACGCGCCCTCCAGTAGGCCTCTCCAAACCGGCACTATTCTAGCAAAAACGGGGGGGGAATTCAACGTGGAAACGCAATATTTTGAGTTGGTAGAGAGGGGGGTACACGTTATGTTGTGACTGACGGCGCCTCACCCCGTAGGGGATGCGTGCCCGTCGTCGTCCCGGAGCGTGAGGAAGATATCGGACACCAGTTCGCGGCCCGCACGGGCGTTGATCCGCCCGATAATGTCCCATTTCCGCAGGGCGAACTCATGCATCGACACCGAGTTGTCCGTGGTGACGTGCAGGGTGCCGTCCTTGATCGTCTTCGGCTCTCCATGCCCGCACAGCCGTGGCCCGGCCAACTCCGGCCAATACTCCCAGATCTTCGCCTGATCCAGGTTATCGCCGAGTCCGGCCCCCTGCACCAGCCGGCGCAGGATGTCGCCAATGGCCTCCGGGCCGTTCGTGTTCATTCCATTCCAGTCCCTTGGACGTTTTTCCGCGCGTCGCTCGCACCGGCACGGTGCGGCTACTGTCGAACGAGTTGTCCGTTTCGGATCAGGAAGTAGACGCACTCGGCACCGAACAACGCGTCCTGACTCCCCAGATCCGTCGTGGTCATCAGGCACTGGGCTCCGCACCGTACGACGCTGAACAGCCGCCGCGAGCGTTTCGTGTCCAATTCCGACAGGACATCGTCCAGCATCAGAATGGGGTATTCGCCGGCCCTGTCACGCACGAGTTCGAGTTCGGCCAGCTTGAGTGCCAGCACGGCTGTGCGCTGCTGGCCCTGCGACGCGAAGTGCCGGGCGGGCTCGCCGTCGACGAGAAACTCGAGATCGTCCCGGTGAGGGCCGCGGGTGGTCATGCCCTGGCGGATATCGGAGTCCCGGCTTGCGGCGAGCACCTCCGTGAACGGGACGCCGTCGCGCAAGTCAGGGCGGTACGCGACCTGCAGGCGTTCTCCCTGAGCGACTTGGCCGTATGCCTCCTGGGCCGGGCCGGCCAGGGACTCCACGAACCGCCGCCGCTCTTCCATGAGCACGCTCCCGTGCGTGCCGAGCTGCTCGTCCCACGCGCCCAGGAGATCCGGATCGGGGCGGCGGCCGCCGCGCAGCAGTTCATTGCGCTGGCGCACCACCTGCCGGTACTGCTGAAGCGCATGGAGATAGCCCGGCATCAACTGGGAGAGTTCCATGTCGAGGAAGCGCCTGCGCTGCGCCGCCGATCCCCGCACGAGCCCGACGTCCTCCTGCGAGAAGAACACGACGTTGATTTTCCCGAGCAGGTCGCTCACGCGCGACAGGGCCAACCCGTTGACACGGACTCGTTTCACGCCCTGCCACCAGTTCACCTCGATGGCCACCTCACGGTCGCTGCGCTGCACGCGGGCGGCCACGTGGAATTCCCGTGCGCCGTGCTGCACGAGGTCGGTCTCTTGACTTGTCCGATGGCTCTTGGATGTGGCTGCGAACAGTAAGGCCTCGAGCAGCGACGTCTTGCCTTGGGCGTTGTGGCCCCGGATGATGTTGACGCCCGGAGCCGGCTTGAAGCACAAGCCCGACAGGCTCCGGAAGCCGTCGCAATTGAGTTCCACCAGGTTCATAGGGGGTCTTTCCGCGCGCACATCAGCCCATTGTACGACGCGCATTCTACCATTCCCGCCGGCCCACGGGAAACCGCGCCCGCGCGGGGCGAAACCGGGTGTTGAGGGCCGCAAGAGGGGGCGGCTCAAGAGGCGAGTTTGGCGAGTTCGAAGACGTCCGGCAGTTGGTCCATGAACCGATCGACAATGGGGGCGATCTGAACGGACGTGATGCCCGCGGCAGCCCACATCTCCTCATCGACACGGGCGCCGCGGCGTGGGGGAGGGGCCAGCCCGCAGGCGATGCATTGGAAGTCGGCGATCGAGAGCAGGGCGGCGGCCTTTCTCAGTTCCGGTGCGCCGCAGCGCTCGAGCTGGTGATGGCCCGCGATCGCGTCGACGACTTCGTCGGACAGTTTCCAGCTCTGGGCGAGGCGTGCGCCCATCTCCGCGTGATCCGCCCCGATGACCGCGCCCTCCGCCTCAAAGGAGGGTAGCCCCTGTTCCTGGGCGAGGCGGCGGGCTTGATCCATCTCCTTTGGCAGGAACTCCTCGAAGATGATCTTGCCGACATCATGCAACAGGCCGAAGGCGAAGGCGTCGTCCGGTTCGACGGGCACGCCCATGGGCACGGCCTCGACGAGGAGGCGCATGGCGGCGCCGCAGGCGACGCTGTGCATGAGGAAGAGGCCGGTGCCGGAGTTGAGGGTCTCGAAGACGGAGGCGGTGAACACGAGGTTCTTGATCACCTTCAATCCGAGGAGTGTGACGGCCTGTTCGATGGAGGTCACCTTGTTCTTGACGCCGTAGAACGCCGAGTTGACCAGGCGCAACGTCTTGAGCGAGAGGGCCGGATCGACGGAGATCGCCTTGCTGACCTCTGAGAGGG
This sequence comes from Candidatus Hydrogenedentota bacterium, assembly GCA_016934125.1. Lineage (GTDB taxonomy): Bacteria > Hydrogenedentota > Hydrogenedentia > Hydrogenedentales > SLHB01 > JAFGTL01. Next base: position 2,443 of record JAFGTL010000652.1, on the reverse strand, counting down.
GGCAGTCGGGCTCATTGATCAGTCTCGTGAGGCGGGTAACGGTAGAGGGGAGACTCGGGAGGGTGACAATCTCCTCCAGGAGGTAGTCGATCTTGCTCGGCTCATTCACGGCAGGTCTGGCGGCTCCAGTCCGCGGTCGCCGAAGGCGCGTTCCTGCGTGCAGTACACCTCCATGACCGTGTCCGGCGTGAAAGCCGCCACACAGTCTGCGAACGGCCTTGGCTTGACGGCTTCTCCCCCTTTGCCGGCTACAACGACCATGGCGCCTTGGGGATTGGTACGGGCACCGACCAGAACGACCTTGCACCAGTGCCCATCAGCAAGCTGGACCTTGCCGACGTAGGCGGTCTCCTGCTTCTGCCACGCGATCACTGCCGGGCTCAGAAGATATACTCGGGTTCTAAGATGGCCTCGAAGTTGACTTCGGGATCGGAAACCGTGAACGTCGCCATTTCATACACGCCGGTGCTGGTCCGGACGAATGCGCGAGTCAATCCGATGACGGGCGCCACGCCCACGAGATATCCTAACGGCTTTCCATCTCTGAACTTGCGGTGCCACGTGACGGGGACTTCCGCCCAGCCGAGGAGGATGTTCGACAGGCCGCGCCCGAGTTTGGTCAGGCGCTTTTCGAAGCCGGTCGGTGCGACGATCTCCTGGTCCGGGTCGTATCCTTGTGCGGCGACAGGCATGCTGGTGACGAGCACGGCCACGCCAAGAATCACGGCAACGGTTGAAACCCAGACTCGGCTTGTGCTGCTCAACAGGTCGTCCTCCCTAGGTGAAAGAGACTTCTTCTGTCCGCCAGTTGGACAAGCTGAGTCTAGCACAGGCCCCCGGAGTTGTCAATGTTTTACCTGGCGCGACGAGAACGGTCTACCGGCAGAACGTACCGTCAGGTTCTCTCGTAAGGTCTTTCCCGTGATAGGGATATGAGTCGAGCGCCTGCCTCGGCGACTCTGCCTACGCCCCCGCGGCCTCCGTCCGGCCGGGGGGGGCCGGATCGCAAACCGCGCTAGGGCGTCTCGCCTTCGTGAGGAGGTCGGGCGGCGTCCTCCGTCAGAAGGACGTACAACTCGGGCCGCCGATCGCGAAGGTGGTTGTCGTCGCGCGCTTCCGCGAGATCCAGTTCGCATACCAGCAGGCCCGGCTCTTCGCCCTCCTCCTTGGCCTCGATGTCTCCCTTGGGCCCGGTGACGAGGCTCACCTCCGGGTGCGTGAAAGCGATGAAACACTGGTTCTCATAAGCCCTCGTCCGCATCATGGCCTCATTCAGTTCGTTGGAGAATCCATACGTCGGATTGAGGATGAGGCGGGCGCCCTGCAGCCGCAGGACGCGGGCGGTTTCCGGCCACCGGCGATCCGCGCAGATCATGATGCCCACCGGCCCCCACGGCGTCGGCCACACGGGCAGTCCCTCGCCCGGCGTGTACTGGAGGTCGTGGCGTTGCAGGTGGGTTTTGCGATACACGCCGATGCGGCGCCCATCCGGCCCCCACAACCCGGCCGCGTTGTAGATCCGGCCGTGTTCGATCGAGGTGAATCCGAAACAGACAAAGATGCTGCGCTCCCGCGCTTGATCGGCCACGGCCTGGAGGTAGGGGCTCTCATCGAGATCCTGAGCGACGCCACGCAGCCGTTCGGGTGTCGATGCCTTGTCGGGCGCCGCGTATCCGTCCAGCCAGCCCTCGGGCGTGATGAAGATGTCCGGCTTCTGCGGCGCGGCCTCATCGAGCAGCGCGAGGAACGTGTCGAAGTTGGCCGCCAGGTTCCACTTCACGGGCACGCCGCGCATCAGCGCCAGGCGGACGCGGTGTCGGGCCGGTTCGGCAGGCGGGGCGGCAGCCGCTTGGGCGCCCAGAAGGGCCGTCCCGACGGTGAAGGCGATCGATGTGGCGAGAACCATTCTATCCCCACAGCCTCCGGATGACGTCAAGGCTCCTGGCGGCGGTGGCGTCCAGGTTGGCCATCGAGCCGCCGCCGCGAAGGGGCGAGCACATTTCGTAGGCGATGTAGCCGTCGAACCCGCCGTCCTTGAGCCCGCGGATGAAGGCCTCGAGGTCGACGCATCCCTCGCCCAGCGGCACGGCGCGCATCATCGCGGGTTGTTCGCGGTAGTTGACGAGCCCGGGCATGTAGGCGAACCGGTTGAGGCGGAGGTAGTCGGCGAAGGTGGTCTGCACCATGTGCGGGGCCATGCGTTTGGCGCAGGCGTAGAGGTCTTCCCCGTGCAGCGCAGGCGCCCACGGATCGAACATGGCTTTGCAGTTGGGATGATCCACGTCGAGGAGGAACTCTTCGTAGCTGTCCGTGCCCACGGCCACATCGTGGTGGTTCTGGACGCCGAGGATGAGCCCGTGCCCGGCGGCCGCGGCCGCGCACTCGCGCACGGCGGCCACGCATGTCGTCCAGTCGGGCCCGTAGGCGCGCTCATCCGTGGAAT
>JAFGTL010000651.1 GCA_016934125.1 Candidatus Hydrogenedentota bacterium | reverse complement strand
GATGTGCGGGTTCCGCTTGGTCACGGGGGCTCCGGCCAGAGCCGGCGGCATGCCCCGTTATTCAAATCGGGTTAATTACCCAGAACCCGCCTGCGGAACCCACAACTCGATGTTTATCAATCATTTATGAGTCTTCACCCGAGGCAGCTTTCACGAGCACGGCGAGTTCGCAGGCAGGAAGCCGGGACGGCTCGCAAGGCAGCCCAGCCTGCCGGGGACTCAGGGCAACTCGCCGTCCAGGAGCCGCTCGCCGATCCCGAGATCCTGCCCGAGCTTCTCTTCTTTGATTGCGGCGCCCATTTCGCCCCGCATGTCCTCGATGAGGGGCGCATCGTCCTGGTGGTCGCCGACGATCTGGGGCCGGAGGATGAGGATGATCTCGCTTTCCTCTTTGCTGTCTCTCTTGTTCCGGAACAGTGCGCCGAGGAGCGGGATCTTGCTGATGAGAGGCAGGCCTTGATTGAACTGGGATCGCGAGCGCTGGCGGAGTCCGCCGAGCACCACGGTGCCGCTGTTGCGAACGCTGATGGAGGACTGGGCGGTCGCTCGATCGACGACGGGGATGCCCTCGCGGATCTCGACGAGTTGGCTGATCTCGAGTTGGGTATCGAGCGTGATGACGTCGTCCTTGTGGATCTGGGGCGCCACCATCAAGGTGACGCCGACGTTCAAGAACCGGACGTCTTCGAGGGTGGTTTGCGTGTTTCCGTCGACGGTGACGACGGTGTAGGGTTCATCGCGCGCGCTGGTGAAGACGGCTTCGTTGTTGTCCCGGGCCAGGATACTGGGCGTGGCGATGACTTCGGTGTCGTTGTCCTCGCGGAGGGCCTGCAGCACGGCGAAGTAGTCGGCGTCGTCGAGATCGCCAATTGTGAGTTCTCCCACGCTGTCGTCGTCGGCGATGGATGCGGGGAAGGTCATGTCCACATTCACCCGGTTGAAGCCGCCCCTGTCGAGTTTGACGGCTTGCCACTGGACGCCGAGCTTCTTGAGGAAGGTGACGTTCACGCGCAGGATCTCGGCCTCGATGCGCACCTGCCGCACCATCGTGTCCCATTCCCGCAGCAACGCCGTGAGTTCCTGGGCCTTATCGGCCGGGGCGCGGAACGTGACCTTCCGGCTGGTGGCGTCCACCTGCAGGTAGGGATCCTCGACGGGAAGGAGTCCGATGAGTTTGCTCTCCAACTCGAGTTCGGCGGGATCGACGTTCTTGAACTGATAGGTGTGATACTGGCCGGGGACATCGATGGATTCGATGATCGTTGCGAGCCGTTCCAGGACGGACTCGATGTGGGTGATGATCACGGCGTTCGTCCGCGGATCGGAAGCCACACTGGCCAAGGGCCCGAGGGCTAACGCTTCGTCGCCGGCCTGTGCCGTGGCCTGTTCGCCGGAAGCCATTCCGGGCTGGGCGGGCTCGCCCGCGGCCGGCACCCGAGCCGGGGCGCGTCCCTGTCCGGGTGCGGATCGCTCGCGATAGGCATTCCAGGACAGGGCGGGGGTGGCGGCGGCCGGCCGGGAAGGCTCGGTGGTGAACACCTTCGGGGCCCCTTCGCCGGTGGACGCGTCGGAGCTGTATGCCCCGCTGGTGGCGGACTGTTTGCGCCCGGTGAGCACCTCGCGCAGCAGCTCGGCGGTCTCGTCGGCGTTCGCATAGCGCAGATGGAACACGCGGGTGGAGACTTTGTCGGGTTTGTCGAATTCCATGAGGAGGGCGCCGAGCCTGTCGAGCATCTCGTCGGTTCCGGAGATCATGACTTGGTTCGTGCGCACGTCGGCCCTCAGGGAGTCTTGGGTGGCGACGTGCGGTTGAAGGAGGGCGATCATGTCGGACGCGGTCGCGTGGCTCAACTGGAACACGCGTGTGCGCGGCGGGACGTCCAACTCGGCCACGAGTTCCACGGCTTCGTCGATCCGATCCTCGGACTCGGCGATGACCACCACGTTCGTGTCGGGATAGGCAAGAACGATGGCGTTCTTGCTGAGCGCGTCGGGCAGCATGGCGGCAAGCACGGTGGCGCGGGCGTGGCGGAGCGGGATGACGCGGCGGACGCGGCCGAGATTGCGATCTTCGTAGTACTCCTCATCGGACAGCACCCAGACGACGTCGTCGGCCTTGACATAATGGAAGCCGTTGACCTCGATGACTTCCCGTAAGGCGCGCTCCGGCTCCATGTCCAGGATGTACGCGGTGATCTTGCCCTCGACTTTGCTGCTCAGGATGATGTTGAACTGCGTGGCGTCGGCAAGCCACTGCATGGCTTCCGCCACGTCCATGTCGGAGATCTCGAGGCTGACCCCTTGTTCCGACGCCCCGCCGGCATCGGCCAACTGCGCCGCGCCGTGAATCGCCGGCAGAACACAGAGCATGAGCGTGACGGCACACGCGCGTAACGTGGAAATCCTCATGAATCTGACTACCCCTTCGGTATCAGGACCTCCTGGCCGCCGCGGCGGACCAGAACCCCCTCGTTGGTGATGTCGACCACTTCATATGTCCCGAGCATTTCGCCGACTCGTTTGGTCAGCGTCTGCTTTCGCTTGATATCGCGGAAGTAGGCGCGCGGCTCGCCTCTCCGCACCAGGATCCCCATGAGCCGGTAGCTTCCCAGCTCATCGATCTTCTGCGTCCGCGTGGCGCGGCTCGTGCGGAACACGGCCTTCCCCGCTGTCGCGGCTTTCACGTCGGCTGCGGAGATTGGCGCATCGGCGATGGAATCGGAGAGCGTGCGTTCGAGGCCGCCGTCCGCCTCGATCGGTCGTTCCGGCATCAGTTCGCTCCACGCGACGAGCAACACGAATGCGGCCGTGAGGGCGATATTGAACAACGCCAACGCGCGCACGCCTCGGCTCAGCGCCCGGTGGAGATATGCCGCGTCCTTCACGTGCTACCCCCGTTGACTCGCCGGCTTCACCATGGCGAGTTTGCTGGCCTTCATCGTCACGGTGATCGGGGGCTTGCCCGGGCCCACCGCGAGCGAGATGTGATCGATGTGGAGCAGATGCTGGCGATCCTGCATGCGGTGCAGGAGGTTGACGAACTCGTGGTGCTCGCAATGGATCTGCAACTCGATGCCGCACCTCGAGAATCCCGCTTCATTCGTCACGGCAAGCGGGCGGATCGTTGAGAGTTCCAGGCCGCATTCGCTCGCCAGCCGGCTCACCTCGTTGAACAGGGCCACCTGGAGCTCCTGTTCGGAAGAGCCCGTGGTCACGGCGTCCTTGAGCCGCAGATACTCGCGCTCGATGGCGGTGCGATTCTCGACGAGGAGCCGGAGCTGTGCGAGTTCCTGTTCGGCGGCGCGGGCGCGGGCGCGGGCGTCCTGCCATTCGAGGACGAGGGGCTCGATGGCGAACACGTAGAGGCATGCAGCGAGCGCGATGGTCAGCGTCGCCAGGGCGATGGCCCTCTCGCGCTTCGTCATGGAGCGGATTGGCGCTCTCATTTCGCGCGCTCCGTTTTGAGTTGCGCCGTCACCTTGAACTCGGCAAGTTCGCCTCCGGCCCCGCCTTCCGGCCTCGTGATATAGACGAGCTCGACTTTCCGCAGGAGGGGCGACTGGGACAGGTTGTCGATGTACTGGAGCACCAGGGGAAATGAGCTGGACTCGCCCCGGAGGACGAGTGCACCCCGCGCGCTCAGTTGCATCGAGTTCACCGCCACGGCCGCGGGCGTGCGTTCGTAGAGTTCGAGCACCACGCTCAGCGGCAACCGCACCAGCACGCGCTCGCCAGCCAGCAACGTGAGCGCCTCGCTCTGCGCGCGCAAATCGCCGACCTCCTCCTCGAGCGCCGCGATGGCCTCCTGCGCGCGCTCCCCTCTGACTCGCTCCTTGTAGAAGCTGTAGTAGATGATGCCGGACAGGACGGCCGCCAACCAGGCCACCAGCAGGGCTAGAGTCTTTGCCTGGCGGAACGCCCGCTTGAGCACGAGCGAATGCACCTCGCGTTCCGGAAGGAGGCTGGCTGACACCTGGCCGGACGCGCCCAGCGCGGCCCCCACCGGGATGACGTCCGCCCCGGAGAGGGCGCCGCCGTTGACGCATGCAAACTCCGCGTCCCCGGCCGGCGTGACGGACACAGACGGATCGGCCACGTGGGCCAGGGCGTCGACGTCCACGGCGCGCGGCCCGGCGAGAATCAGGCTCGTGAACCGGCCCCGCTGCCCGTTCCGGCGCCCATCCAACTCGATGGTCTGGCGCAGCATCGCGTCGGGATCCTGGACGCCGGCGACGCCGCGGCTGAACGCGTGGATGCCGCCGGACAGGCGAACATAGGTTTGGCCGTCCTCGTCGAGGATGAGCATGGCCGGGCGATCTCCGTCCGACGAGGCCGCCAGCAGCCGCGCCGCAGAGAGTACGGACACCTCGATCCGTGTCGGGCGGATGCCGTACGCGGCCAGTTTCGCCAGGTGCCCTTCGACAGAGGCCCGCTGGGCCATGAAGAGCAGAACGGTGGTATACCCCTCGGCATCGGTTCCCTGCACCTCGTAGCCCACTTCGCTCTCTTCCCAGGGCCACGGAAGATGCCCGGCCGCCTCGTACGGGATCATCTGGGCGATCTGCCGCGGATCGGAACTGGGCACCCGGATGGTGCGAACGAGGACTTCACACCGCGGCATGGCCAACACGATCGGCACATTTGCTCCCGCGGGCCAGGGCGTGGGCGGCTCTTCACCGGCGCCGACGACGAATGCCTCCTTGAGCCGCGCCGGCTTGCCCGCGGGGTGCGTGAGCACGGCCACGCGGTACGCGTCCGGGCCGGACGGGGTGATGCCGACGGTGAGGTGTTCCGATTCGCGGAACGGCAGCGCGACGAGCCGTCCCTGCCTTCGGGAAGGGCTCGCCGGTTTGGTGCGCGCCGTCTTCATGTAGTCCTTCAGACGTCGCGCCATTCTGCCACCCTCAATTCTCCGGTGCCCGGCTCGCGCGTCACGACGAGTTCGGCCTCCTTACGCAAGTGCATCGGCGGCAACTCAACCGTCAGACGGAACCGGAACGCCTCGGACGTGAAGGAGAACACGTAGGCCACCTCTGCCGCCTCCGCTTCCTCCATGCCGCACCGCTTCACGAGGAATTCCGTGAGATCCTCATGGGATCGGAAGGGCTCGCTGTCATCCTTGACGAGATACCGGCCCAGGTCGCCCGCGATACCCGCCGCCCGTCCGTCGTCCTCCAGTTGCCAGCGCAGCACCGCATCGAGAACCCGCTGCGATGCGCCGTTTATGTTGATCTCGCCGCTCTCCCCGAAGACCGTCAGGAGGTCGAGGAACCCCGCCTGCAACGCCCCGTCCCCGTTGTCCCGTGGCCACAGCACGTCGCCGTCGTCCTCATTCGAATCGAGGCGTCCGTTGTGGTTTGCGTCCTCCCCGACGAACAGGCCATCGTCGATCCCGCGAACGAGGAGCAGTTCCTCGAGCCGGGCGAGGTTGTCGTTGCGAGGGGCGTAGGGCGGACTCATGCTCTCGTAGAACCCGCGTTCTGCGGCGCCCGTCTCATCCGGATCCCGCCAGTCGACAATCGCGTGGACGATCTCCGCGGGAGAGGGTGCCCCGGTTTCCCGGACCACTTCGGACAGGAGCGCCTCCTCGGCCCAGTTCACGTTGATCTTCCCCGACTCATCCACGGCCGTGATGGACAGGCGGAAATCCGTACACGTCGGATCGATTCCTTCATACTGGCTCAGGAAGACGGTGCAGTCGGCCACCGAAAACGGTTTGGCCCATTCCTCTTTGCCCGAGTCCACGTCGTAATCCTCGTCCGCCTTGAGGCGTTGCAGCGAGAACACGGCGAGCGCGGCGAGCAGGTTGTCCGCCTCCGCTTCCGCCTCCGTCCAGGCCTCTTCCCGAACCCCCATGCGCACCCGTGCGACAAGGCCGTAGGCCATGATGGAGAGCAGCGCGATAACCCATAAAGACAGGAGCAGGATCGAGCCCTGCCGCGAATGTCTGTCTCGTGTGTTCATCAATGCCTACGTCCCCAATGCGCCAACGGGAATCCAAATGGACTTCGTGATCGTCGGGCCCGCATCGAGTTCCATGGTGATCACGACGGCCCCGGGCAGACGCTCCGCATCCTGCCACTCCGGCACGAGCCCTTCTGCCGCAACGTAGTCAAAGGAGAGCGTCCGCACGCCCCGCAGCAGAAACTCCTCGCATTCCTCCTGGCCCCTGCCAACGGCGGCGGGGCCCACGTAGGGGAGGGCGGTGCGGCGGAGCCCAAGGCCCTCTTCTCCCGCGAGTTCTGCCAGCGAGTAAGTGACGCGATTCCAGTCGAAACCCACCCCGGCACGATGCTGTTCGCGCGAGGCGAGGGCGGTGATGGTGAGCGACTCGATTCCGTCGCTCTCCACGGACTCGGCCAATGGCGCTTCCTCTTCCGATACCACCGCGAGGTGGCGCACGTCCTCCGAGAGCGCCTTGAAGGCCCGTCGGACATGCGCTTGCCGCTCATGATGGGCGCGCACGCCTTCATATGCCCGGATCCCGGCGCGGAGCGCGCCGACGAGCGCGGCCATGGCGATCACGAACAGCGTCACCGTCACCAGCATCTCGATGAGGGTGAACCCTCTGTATTTGTTCCGCTGTCCCATCCCTGGCGAATCCACCCCTTAGCCCGTCGCCGGTATTAGCACGTGGGTTGTGTAGGCGAGCCTCTTCTTGTCGCCGTTCCCCTTCCAAACCTCGAATTCGACAAACACGAAGGGGCTCTCCCCTGCGGGCGCATACGCGTGTGACGACCACGAGAAGTCGCCGAAGGGCGTCTCAAACGCGCCGCTCATATGCCCCGCGATTGCCTGGCTTCCCTGCTGCAGGAACGTGGCGAGTTGACGCTCGGCCAACTGCCGCGCGGCGATCCGATCCCGCATGTGGGATTGTGTCCGCACGCAGGTGCGAATCGCCTGCATCGTTGCGCCGAGTCCGAAGGCCAGTATCGACACGGACACCAGCACCTCGAGCAACGCCACGCCTCTTGGTTTGGGCCCCATTTCCCTTAGTCGCTTTCCTCATCCGTGGCCTCGCCGGCCGCAGCGGTGCGCGCCGAGGCGGCGTCATCCTCGTACCATTCGGGGATGTTGACCTCCCCTCGGCGGCCGTCTTGATCCGTCAACACGATCGTATAGGGCTCGCCTACTCCGTCCGGCGTGAACACGATGGAATCCAACGCCGTGGGTTGATCCCCCTTGTAGATTCGCTCAATCCGAACGCCGGCGGGCAGCCGCCGGTGTTCATCGAGGAACGCGTCTCCGAACTCGACAAACTGCTCCTGATACGCCGCCTCGGCATCCTGGATCTCAAGCCAGAACTCCGTGTGGCTCTTGTCGATGACGATCTGCGTTCGCAGCCGCCGGCGCACGGCCTCCACCCGTGCGAACCGGACGAACTCGCCGATCTCCTGGATCCCTTCACTCAACGCGCGCGAGCGAACCGTCCGGCTCAGTCGGGGGAACATGATGCCCGTCAACAAGGCAATGAGTGCAACAACCAGCAGCAGCTCGATGAGGGTGAACCCCTGCCGGCTGTCACTCGTCTTCTCGCCGGTAGTTGGCAATGTCGTCGTCCGTGCCTTCCTGTCCGTCCGCACCCAGGGAGATCAGATCGAAATCGACGGCCCGCTCCGCGGGATGCCTGTACACCAACTCTCGCTGCCACGGATCAAGGGGGATGTCCGCGAGGTACGGCCCGTTCCATTCGCTGTCTTCGTCGAGGCCCGCGGGGCGCTCCACGAGGGCGACCAACCCGTCTTCCGTGCTCGGGAAGTACCCGAGGTCGAGTTCGAAGGCCTCGAGGGCGGTGGACACGTTCTGGATCGTCATCTTCGCGGCGGCAAGGCGGGCCTTCTGGGTGCGCCCGGTGAGCCGGGGCACAACGGTAGCGGCCAAGATGCCGATGATGATGACGACAAGGAGGATTTCGATGAGGGTGAAGCCGCCGCGACGGCGAGGGACACCCCGGGACGTGCGCCCCGGTTGAACTACACAACTATGCACGTGACGCCCCCTTGTTCCCCAGATCAGCACGCGCGGCACTCTCCCCGAAGTGCGGTGTGCCCCACGATGCACGACTGTTGCAATTCCCTCGACTCTAGGATAGGCTAGCATGCGACTGTGTAAAGGTCAAGATTCATCTGGTTTGTCGCAACGCCTAGGGGGGCGTAATCCGCATGGGGAACATCGAAGTCCAGGGCGGTGTTGCGGGCGAGAGTCTCCGGGGCCCTCTGAGCCCGACCAAGGACGCGCTCGAGTCCTTAACAGCCCGGCTGGCAGTACGTTACGGCGTGATTCCGTTGCGCCGCGATCCAGGCGGCGCTCTCGTCGTCGCCATGGAGGATCCCAACGCATACGACATCCTCGATGACCTCCGAATGGCGGTAGGCTGCCCGGTTCGCGCCGAGCAGGCCGATCCGGCTCTCATCGCCGAAGCCATCCGCGAATTCTACGGCGTCGGCGCCGAGACGCTTGACGCCCTCGTGGTCAACCGGGATGTGCAAGTCGTTGACGACACGTCGGATACGGGCATCGATGACATGTCCGCCGATGCGTCGATCATCAAGTTCGTAAACCAACTCATCGTCGACGCCTATGCCAGCCGCGCCACGGACATCCATCTCGAGCCCTTCGAGCGGCGGTTTCGCGTACGCTATCGCATTGACGGGCTTCTCACCGATGCTTACATCCCCGAATCGATCCGCCATTTCCGCGAGTCCATCACCTCGCGCATCAAGATCATGGCCAACCTCGACATCGCCGAGCGCCGCCTTCCGCAAGATGGACGCATCCGTGTACGAATCGAAGGAAAGGACTTCGACCTTCGCGTCTCCGTCGTCCCCATCGGGCACGGCGAGAGCATCAACATCCGAATCCTCCAACGCAGCAGTGTGTTGATGGGGCTGGGCGCCATCGGATTCGACGAGCAGGCCCTCACCCATTTCCACGCCTTGCTCAAGAAACCCCACGGCATCATCCTGCTCACCGGGCCAACGGGCAGCGGCAAGACCACGACGCTCTACGCCTGCCTGAGCCGGATCAACACCGCGGATCGCAAGATCCTCACCATCGAGGATCCCGTCGAATACCAGATGGACGGCATCTGCCAGATGCAGGTGCGCGCCGACATCGGCTTTACCTTCGCCAGCGGATTGCGCTCGATGCTGCGCCACGATCCGGACGTGATGCTCGTCGGCGAGATCCGGGATTTCGAGACGGCCGAACTCGCGATCCGCTGCGCGCTCACCGGCCACCTCGTGTTCAGCACGCTCCACACGAATGATGCGCCGGGGGCCGCGCCGCGGCTGCTCGACATCGGGATCGAGCCCTATCTCCTGGCCTCATCTGTCGAGGCGGTGATCGGCCAGCGGCTCGTGCGGAAGGTGTGCGCGGAGTGCGCAGAGCCCTACGAGCCCGAAGCCGAAGCCATCAACGAGATAGGCATCGACACGCCGGCGGGCGCGGGCCCTGCCGAATCGAGCTTCCGGCGGGGTGCCGGTTGCGACGCCTGCCGCGGCACGGGTTACCACGGCCGCACGGCCATCTACGAGATGATGGTGATGAACGACGAGATCCGCCGGCTCGTCATGGAACACGCCCCCGGCACGGCCATCAAACGCGCCGCTCTGGCGAACGGGATGCGCACCCTTCGCACGAATGGCTGGGAACGCGCCCGCCAAGGCATCACCACCATCGACGAAGTCCTGCGCGTCACGCAGGACGACCGCGACGCCTCCATGGCCGCGGACGCCTGAAGAACCGCGTCGGGGGCGGAGCGTCCGGGGCGGCAGAAGCCGGCCGCTCAAGGGTGGGAAACCGAGGCCCCCTCGATCCAGTCGCGATGGATACCGGCTGAGCACCAGCCGGAGAGGTTTTTTTCGGGGGATTCGGGGAGTATACTGCGTGGGACTCTGGAAGTCGCTACGGAACAGGGGAGTATGTCGAGCCATGTCGCCAAGCATTCAGCATGAAAACGAACCAAAAGCTAACGGTATCCGCCAGCGCCTGGACGCGATCCTGGGGTGCGGGCAGCGCACGTATACACCGACACAACTGGTGATCGAGAAGGCGCGGGGGTGCGATCTGTGGACGGTGGACGGGCGCAGGCTGATCGATTTCACGTCGGGGGTGCTGGTGGCGAATCTCGGCCACGCCCACGCCCGCTTCGAGGAGTTGTTTCGCCAATACTACGGCGAACTGCCGCGCAACGCCTACAACATGGTGGCAGCGGTCGAGGTGGACGCGGCGGAGCGGCTCGTGGCGAGCATGGCGGACAACCCGAAGGCCCAGAAGGTGTTGTGGGCGGCGAGCGGCTCGGAAGGCATCCAGAAAGCCATGTGGACGGCGCTGCACAAGGATCCCGAGCGGACGGTGATCGTGGCGACGCGGGGCGGGTTCCACGGGAAGAAGGGGCTGGCCGGCGACGTGACGGGCGAGTCGAGCCCGAATCCGAACGTCCGCTTCATCTCGTTCCCGATGTATGAGGACAAGCCGGAGTCCTTCTACCGGGCGGAACTCGACGCGCTGGCGCGGGATTTCCCCGGAGAGATCGCGCTGCTGATCACGGAGCCGTATCTGGGCGCGAAGGGCTCATTCCATCCGCCGAAATGGTATCACCAGATGCTGCAGGCGTGGTGCGAGGAGCAGGGCGCGGCCTTCATTCTCGATGAGGTGCAGGCGTGCCACGGCCGGACGGGCAACATGTACGCCTACCAGTCGTACGGGATTCAGCCGGATCTCGTGGTGCTGGGCAAGGGCATGGCGAACGGGGAACCGGCGGCGGCCGTGGTGGGCCGGGCGGACTTGATCGACGCGCTGGCCTACGGCGAGGGCTCGGACACGTTCAGCGGGAATCCGCGGGCGTGTGCGGCGATCTGCGCCACCTTCGACGTGTTCAAGGAAGAGGGCGTCGTGGCCCATTGCCAAGCCGTGGCGCCGGTGGTGATGCAGGGGTTGCAGGGGCTGGTGGCCAAGTTCCCCTTCGCGAAATGCGTGCGCGGCGAGGGGCTCGTGTTCGGCCTCGAGATCGAGAATCCCGAGTTGGCCAACCGCTGCGTGCTCGAGGCCTACCGCGGCACGGGCGAGTTGGGCGTGCACTTCCTCGGGCCGCTGGCCGAGAAGGTGCTCCGGGTGAGCCCGCCGCTCATCATCTCGGAAGCGGAGATCGCCGAGGCGTTCGAGGTGATCGAGGCGGCGTGGGCGCGCATCCCGGCGTGATCCGGGGGGACACGGCGGGCGCCCGGTGCGGCGTAGAGTGCGATGAACACGAGTGAACTCGATTACGAGCTGCCCGAGGGGTTGATCGCCCAGCGGCCGTGTGACGATCGCGAATCGGCCCGGATGCTGGTGCTGGATCGCGCCGATGGCAGCCTCCGGCTCGACACATTCCGGAACGTGGCCGCCTACCTGCATGCGGGCGATTGCATGGTGCTGAACGACACGCGCGTGATCCAGGCGCGCCTGTACGGCCGGAAACCCACCGGGGGCCACGTCGAAGTATTCCTGTTGCGGGAGCGTGCGCCGGGCACGTGGGACGCGCTGGTGCGGCCGTCGGCGCGGGTGAAGCCGGGCACGGCGGTGCGGATCTCGGAGCGGGTGGAGGCGGTGGTCGGGCCTGCGTTGCCGGGAGGCCGGCGGCAGGTGACGTTCAACCGATCCGACGTGCTCGGGGTGCTCGAGGAAGAGGGCGAGGTGCCGCTGCCGCCCTATGTGCGCCGCGAACACGCGGATGAGGCGGATCGGGCGCGGTATCAGACGGTGTATGCGCGGGCGCCCGGCGCGGTGGCGGCGCCGACGGCGGGGCTGCATTTCACGGAATCGGTGTTCGCGTCGCTCGACGCGGCGGGCGTCCGCCGCGCCCACCTGACACTCCATGTCGGCTATGGCACGTTCCGCCCGATCCAGACGGATCGCGTCGAGGATCACGAACTCGAAGCCGAGGACTACGAGTTTCCGGCGGCGGCGGCGGATCTGCTCAACGAGACGCGCGCGGCGGGCGGCCGGGTGGTGGCCGTGGGCACGACGAGCACGCGGGTGCTCGAGACGCAGTTCGAGGACGGGGCGTTCCGGCCCGGGGCGGGCCGCACGGGCCGCTTCATCTACCCACCCTACCGGTTCGAGGCGGTGGACGCGCTCCAGACGAACTTCCATCTGCCGCGCTCGAGCCTGCTGGCCCTGGTGTGCGCCTTCGCAGGAGTCGAGGCGATCCGCGAGGCCTACCGGCTGGCGATCCGCGAGCGGTTCCGGTTTTACTCGTATGGGGATGTGATGTTGATCGTGTGAGCGCGCCCGGCCGCGCGCCTGCGGCGCGAAGAGGAGACGCCATGGACGCCAGATACCAGCCGCTGCTCGATCGGGTGACGCCGCGGGAGCGCCGGGCCACGCTGGTGCTCGAGGCGTCGTATCGCATCGGGGCGTTCGACAGCCATGCCGTGGACTGCCCGTTCCCCTTCTGGCACGCCGGGCGGTATCGGATGACGTTCGTCGGGTTCGACGGGATCGGCTATCAGACGGGAATCGCCGAGTCGGAGGATCTCGAGCGCTGGGAGAACAAGCGGCTCCTCATCGGGCGGGGCGAGGAGGGCAGTTTCCGGCAGTACAACTTCGCGTTGACGTGGATCGTGCGGGATACCGATCTGTTCGGGACGGGGGAACTCGAGCAGGTGGACGGGATGTACGTGGGCACGTATCACGCCTATCCGATGGCGGGGTATGAGCGGGGCCCGGCGTCGATCGGATTCTGCCGGAGCGCCGATCTCGAGCATTGGGAGATCGATCCGCCTTCGTTCCACGCGAAAGACGGGGCCGACTGGGAACGGGGCGGGCTGTACAAGTCGTGCCTGCTGCGGCACGAGGGCGTGTTCTACATGTTCTACAACGCGAAAACCACGGCGTCGCCGTGGGTGGAGCAGACGGGCCTGGCCACGTCGGTGGACTTGAAGCGCTGGGAGCGGCACGGGGCGTCGCCGGTGCTGCGGCTCGGGCCGAAGGGGGCGTTCGACGACATCTTCGCAAGCGATCCGTGCGTGCTCCGGGCCGGGGACGTGTGGGTGATGTTCTATTTCGGCAACAGCACCGACGGCCACGCGCGCGATGGCGTGGCGTTCTCGGATGACTTGATCCACTGGGACAAGGCGCCGGGGCCGATTCTGGATGTCGGGCCCGAGGGCAGCATCGACAGCCGCTACGCCCACAAGCCGGGCATCATCCATCGCGACGGGCGCCTCTACCACTTCTATTGCGCGGTGGCGCCCGAGCCGGCCGGGCGGATCGGCGAGATCGCCACCTCGGAGCGCCGGGGCATCGGGCTCGCCACCGGGCCGTAGGCGCGCCACCGGGCCATAGGCGCGCACGGACGAACGCCGACAGGGGTGAGCGCGGCCCGGCAGACGGCGGAACGAGTTCCGCCCTACAGCGACACACGAAATGCGCGGGCCCAAGGCCTCGCATGCGGTGTGTCTCTGCGGGCGCGTCCGTCCATCGGCGAGGGCGCCGGCGCCACAACAGGGGGAGCTCTCACCGCTGGGGGGGCGGGCCTGTCGAAGCGCGCACGACGAGTTCGCCTTTGAAATCCTGGCAGCGGCAGGGGGCCGGGGGCCCGTCGGCGCCAGCCTCGATACGCGTCATCAGCATCTCGACGAGGGCCTCGGCCATGGCGCGCTGGGGCAGGCGCATGGTGGTGAGGGGCACGCGGAGCAGCTTCGAGAACCAGCAGTCGTCGAACCCCGCCACGGATACGTCCTCGGGCACCCGGAACCCGTCGTCGACGAGGCGGTTTATGACCTCCGCGGCGAGATCGTCGCAGGAGGCGAAGATGGCGGTCGGGGGCCGGGGGCCGGCCATGACGGCGGCGTGGATGTGGGAGATATCCTGGTGGGCGTAGTCGATGAGGAACACGAGGTTCTGGTCGAAGGGGATCCGGGCCTCGGCGAGTGCGCGGCGGTAGCCTTCCATGCGCCGGTTGTGCATGTTCCAGGTGAGGATGGCGATCCGGCGGTGGCCGAGGGACACGAGGTAGCGGGTGAGGGTATAGCCCATCTCGATGGTGTCATACGTGACGTAGTCGACGCCGGCGGTTTCGGGGTATCCGAACATGGCGGCGGGGGTGCCGGAGTGGGCGAGTTCCTCGATTTTCCGGCGGGTTTCCGGCGCGGAGGGGTAGTAGTTGAAGGCGAGTCCGTCCACACCGCGGCCGACGAGTTCCGCGATGGCGGGCAGCTCGATTTCTTTGCGGATCTGGGTGACGATGAGGAGGGGCGTCATGCCGTGGGCGCGGAGCCATTCCTCCTGATGAGACACGACGGTGACGTAGAAGTCGTCGCGCAGCTTGGGGACGAGGAGGCCGACGGTGTGGGTGCGCTTGCTGGTGAGGCCGCGGGCCACGAGGTTGGGGAGGTAGCCGATGTCGGCGGCGATGGCCTTGATCCGATCGCGGGTTGCCGCGGTGATGCGGGGATCATCACGCAACGCGAGCGATACCGTCGAGCGGTGTACGCCGGCCCGCTCTGCAATATCGCTGATGGTGACTCGTTTCGCTGACACGGCCTTGTCTTCCTGCGCGGCAACGCGCTGCGCGCGGATCGTCCAGTTTTCGGGCGCGGCGCCGGGGTCTCGCCGGTGCGGGAGCGCCCAACTAATCGCACAGTCGGTGCCCGGGAATCAACCGAGGGGCGTATTCCGGGGCGGGGAGGCCCGCCGGGGGAACGGGGCGCGGCGAACTTCCCGGTTGACAATACCGGAAAGAGGACGTATTATTCAACCGGTTGAATGGGAGGATTATCGTTCGTTTCTGGGGCCGTATCATCGAACAGGAGGGGTGCTACCATGAAATCGAGAGGATTCACGCTGATCGAACTGCTCGTCGTCATCGCCATCATCGGAATACTTGCCGCGATCCTGCTGCCCGCCCTTTCCCGCGCCCGGGAGGCCGCGCGCCGCGCCAGTTGCGCGAACAACCTCAAACAGTGCGGCATCGTATTCAAGATGTTCGCGAACGAATCCAAAGGGGAGGTATGGCCGCCGCTGAACTGCTCGGACAGCTCCGGGCCGGGCTCGAACTGCGACAGTTGGGGCGTCCGCACGATCTGCGAGGGCACGGCCGTGTATCCGGAGTACATCGCGGACTACCACGTGTTCATGTGCCCGTCGGATCCGGACGCGATCCAGCGCGTCGAGGAGTACTGGATGTACGGGCCGAACAACACCTTCGATCCGTGCCGGTTGCACGCGGACTCGTATCTCTACCTGAACTGGGCGATTCTGCCGCAGCATTTCCTGCTGGCGGGGGCCGACGAGAACGAGGAGAGTCCGGAAATCGGCACGGACATCTCGGGGGCGGCGATCCTGGCGCTCTCGGAGCGGTTCAGCATGCCGGCTGACGAGTCGTGGCCGGCGCCGACGGGGATTGGCGACATCGCGGAGGGGTGCGAGAAGGTGTCGGCGGATCTCGAATACGTCACCGAGGATGTGAAGATACAGATGTGCCTGCGGCTGCGGGAGGGCATCGAGCGGTTCCTGGTGACGGACATCAACAACCCGGCGGCCACGAACAAGGGGCAGAGCGAGATCCCGGTGATGTGGGATCATTTCACGCTCACGCCGAGCACGGGGCCGGCCGGGAGCACGTACTTCACGTGCAACCACGTGCCGGGGGGCGGCAACGTGCTCTATCTGGACGGGCACGTGAAGTTCGTCAAGTATCCGGGGAGTTCGCCCATCTCGACGACGATGTCGTATATCGCGACGTTGCTGTTCAGCATGTAATCCCGGCGGGATCCGGGCGCGTTTCGGGGAGAACGGAATCGGGAGGAGGCCCTCGGCGGAGGGTTTCCTCCCGTGCTTTTCGCGGGGGGATACCTGCCGATCAGGAGCGCAGGCGCTTGATGGCGAGGGCGCCGGCGGCACCGACTGCGGCCACCGCGCCCGCAAGCCCTAGGAGCGTGAGCGTCGGCAGGGCTTTGCTCGAATCCTTGACAGCCACGGTGGACAAGTGGGCGATGTTGGCCGTCACGAGATCGTTGAGGACGTCGACGACGAGATCGGTGATGCCGTCCGTCGAGAAGGCGCCATCGGAGTAGAAGGCCAGAATGAGGGAGTCTTCGTCGTTGACGAGATCGATGGCGGTGCCGTAGGGGAGGGTGATCTGGAGCGGCAGGGCGAAGAAGTAGTCCTCGGTGGAGCCATCGACGGCGAACGAGAAGGCGACCACCGCGCCCGGGATCTCGACGGGCTCGACGGCGACGACGATGTCTTCGGTGAGGGAGCCGACGGGAATGACGAGTTTCGTGCCTTCGAGCCGGAGATACTCGTCGAGGAGGCCCGCGTCTTGGATGAACGTCCGCACCGAGAGGGGCAGGCTGTCAAAATCGGGCACGGTGAGGGTTTGCCCTTCGGAGACGCTGCCGAGCACGGCCCCCTGGTAATTGACGGTGATGGTGTAGGCATGGGCGAGGGAAGGCGCCAGGATTGCCACGGCGCCGACAATGGTGAACCGCCAGATTCGTGATTGCATGGCCAACCGCCTCCTGCCGTCCGCCGTCCGCCCGCCCGCGCCGGGGAGGCGGGACGGAGCGCCGGATCGGCTCTGCTCTCTCCTTCACCAGTTTACCAG
>JAFGTL010000650.1 GCA_016934125.1 Candidatus Hydrogenedentota bacterium | reverse complement strand
GCAAGGCCGGCGGCTGCGGCTCGTGCCAGCCATACAATGGAGGGTGGCGACATGGCAGGACGGGGAGGCACGGCGTATACAAGACGCGCGTGGATGCTTGCGCTGGTTATCGCCGCGGCGACGGCGCTGGGTGTTTCCGGGTGCTTTGATCGAATCGCCCCCGAAATCGGCGCGATCGCGTCGCCCGCCCACCGCTCTACCGTCACGGGGGTGGTGACGGTGTCCGCGGAAGTCACGGACGATCAAGAGGTGGCCGCCGTGACGTATCGGATTGACGGCGGCGCCGGCGTCTCGATGGCGTACGTCGGCAATGACACCTGGCAGGCGCCGTTCGCCACGACTGCGGCGGCCGATGGCCGGCACACGCTCCAGGTGACGGCCCGTGACGCGGCCGGGAACCGCGCCGCCGAAACCGTCACTGTCGCCATCAACAATGGCGGTGGCTGGACGGAAACCGCCCTGGATCGCTACGTCGCCAAGCCCGATTCCGTTTTCTCGTGGGAGCATTACTACACGAAGTACGATCTCGGCTATACCACGTACTTCATCGACATGACGTCTCAGGAATGGCGCGCCGCGAACGAGGTGAACCGGACGGCTTGGCAGCACGATGTCCGCGTGATCGTGCCGTGGGACTGCGGGAGCAACCGAACCGCCGTGCTGCTCGTCGACGGAGGCAGCAACGCGGCGGAGCGTCCCACGGATGTGGACAGCGAATACGGGCTGTTGGCCCTCCTCGCCAAGTCGGTTTTCATCCAGTTGTGCCAGGTGCCCAACCAGCCCCTCTACTTCGCCGACGAGCACAGCCAGGCGCGCCGCGAAGACGCCCTGTTGGCCTACAGCCTGGACAAGTGTCTTGTCACCGGCGACGAGGAGTGGCCCGCCCACCTGCCCATGGCCAAGGCCGTGCTCCGCGCGATGGACACGGTTCAGGCGTTTCTCCCGACGCAGGGCAAGCAGGTGGATGACTTCATTCTGGTGGGTTTCTCGAAGCGGGCCTGGACGATCTGGCTCACGGCCGCGGTGGATTGGGAGGGGCGCGTCAAGGCCATTCTCCCCGGCTCCTTCGATGTGCTCAACATCGAGCCGCAGATGGATCACCATTGGGAGGCCTACGGGTTTTACGCCCCGGCCATCGATGATTACGCCGGCTACGACCTTTTCTGCCGGATGGCGTCGCCCGGCGGCTATGAACTGCTCGATACCGTCGATCCGTACGCCTACCGGGCGCGCTATACCATGCCCAAGTTCATCGTCAATTCCACCGGCGATCAGTTCTTCCTGCCCGACTCATCGCCCTTCTACTACCATGATCTGCCCGGCCGCAAGATCCTGCGGTATACCATCAACACCGATCACGGCCAGAGCACCGAGATCCCCGACCTCAGGGCACTGATCGCCTGGGCCAAGGACATCATGAACGGAACGGACGATCCCGAGTTCGATTGGCATTTCGAGGCGGACGGCTCGATCCGCGTCGTCTGTGCGGATCGGCCCGCCGCCGTCAAGCTCTGGCAGGCCACCAATCCCGCCGCGCGCGACTTCCGCAAGGAGATCATCGGCGGCGTCTTCACCAGCACGGCCCTTGAGGACACCGGCGGCGGCGTATACGTCGGCTATGTCGCCCCGCCCGCCCAAGGCTGGAGCGCGTTCCTCGTCGAGGTGACGTACGAACGCGGCGGGCCCTTGGCCGCGGATCGTGTCTACACCACCGATGTCCGCGTCACGCCCGACGTGCTGCCGTTCGAAGGCACCCACTGCACGGACTAGGCGCCGCTGGCCGGCTACTTGAAATGCGGCGTTCGGACACGCCATCATGCCCATTCCTGGACGAAAAAGGGGCCTTGTGCCGCCATGTCTCTGCGAATGACGATAGCGACGATCCTGGCGCTGGCCGGTTGGGCGCTCACGGCCGCACCGGCCCCTCCTCACTATACCGGCGATGTGCTGCCCGAGCCCCAGGAAGTGCTGCACGACTGGCGCCTCCTCCAACTGCCTGACGCCGGCTTCCGCGTGATCGTGGCGGCGTCGCCATCCGGCGCGGTGGGCCTGGCGCGCGATCTCCTCGAAGAGCGCTACGCGGCGTTGATCCAGGAGGAGCACGAGGCCGTCGTGGATGGCCGGGCCGTGTCCATCATCCTGGGCACATTCGAGGAAGACATCATCCGGGAGGCGGATCGCCGGCATAACCTGGGCTTGGCGCAACTCGTGCTTCCGACGAAGGGCTACGCGATCCGCGTGTGCGTGCCCGCAGAGGGGCCCATCGAGATCGTCGCGGCCGGGCAGGGCGCGCGCGGCGCCTTCTATGCCGCCGCCACCTTGCTCCAGCAAATGGGCATCGAGCAGGGCAAACCCGTCCTCAAATGCGCCGATCTGAATGACTGGCCCCACTGGCCGCGCCCCTACGTGATGGATTACAGCACCGCAAGCGCCGACAGCCTGAGGCAACTGGCCCTCTTCAAAGTCGACGGATATGCCATCCAGCATCGCTATGAGTGGCGCAAGTTCCGCGCCGAGCAAGCGAGCGGCCGCGCCACTTACGAGCAGGGCCTTTCCGATATGGCCGCGTTCCGCGAACAAACCGGCCTGTTCGACTACATGCTCCTCCTGCAGATCTACGCCGGCTCGGGCGGCGAGTATCCCCTGCTCGACATCACGAATCCGGAACACGTCGCCGCCCTCGCGGATCGATGCCGCTACGCCGCCTCTAAGGGCATCGGGCATATCATGATCCTCGCGGACGACTGGACGCCCCAGCAGGATAACCGCTACGTGTGCCCGCACGAGTCCGAGAAGGCGCAGTTCGGCGACTCGGTGGGCCGGGCCCACGGTTACCTCATGCGGAAGCTCTATGAGGGCCTGAAGCCCGAGTTCCCCGGCCTCGAATTCTCGATCTGCCCGGCGCCGTACAGCCTGAATCACGTCTACCGGCATTCCGAAACGGCCAATCCGGAGATGATCCGCTACCTCCGCGATCTGGACGCCGAGATGCCCCGCGACATCGCCGTCGTGTGGACGGGCCCCCGCGTTTGTTCTCCCACCGTCGAGCGCGATCACTTCCTCGAATACGCCGGCTACGTCGGCAAGCGCCCGACTTTTCTCTGGGACAACAGCAACTGCGTCGACGAAGTCCGCGTCCTCCAGCGGTTTGTCACCACCCGCTATGAGGGGTTCGCGGCCGACTCGCTCGGCCTCTACTACATCAACGCCTTCGCCCTCGGCTGGCCGTGGCAACGGCCCTTTGCCGTGTCCGCCGTCGACGCCCTCTGGAATCCCCGGGCCTTCGATCCGGATCGTTCCTATTGCCAGGCCGTCGACAAGATCTACGGCCCGGGCTCCTACGATCTCGTCGAGCCCTACCGCCGCCAGCGGGCCGCCATGGAGCGCCTGATTGACGATCCCGCCAAGCTCGCGCCCGCCATCGAGCAGGCCGAGGCCATGCTGGCCGGGCTGGAAGCGCGCAATCTCTCGACGAAACGCCTTCGGCCCGATCTCGAACGCCTGAAAGGCTACGTCGATCTGGCGCCGCCCGAGGCCGTTGTGACGCGGTTCGCGGTGGGCCCGGTCCTGGACGGGAGACTGGATGACGCTTGCTGGGAGGGTGTGCCCGAGCTTGCGGATTTCGCGCCCTACGGGGATTTCGTGGGCCTTCACCCCACTGAGGTGCGCCTCGGCTACGACGACGCGAACCTCTACATCGCGTTCCGCTGCCACCACGCGGATCCCATCCCGGCCCCGGCCATCAAGGGCCGCCGCGACGGCAACATCCATCTCAGCAGCGATGCCGCGGGCATCATGCTTCAGCCCGAGGGCGCGGGCTACGGCCATCTCATCGTCGACTACGGCGGCAACGTGCTCGACGAGCGCGGGGCCGGCGGCCTGGACTGGGATCCCGATTGGGCGTTCGCCATCCACAAGGAACCGAGTGTCTGGTGCGTCGAGATCGCCGTGCCCTTCGCCTCGCTCCAGGCGCTCCCGCTGGACGAGTTTCCGGGCCGCGGCGCGCGGTGGCGGGCCAACTTCATCCGCTACTACGACGCCGCCGGCCAGTTCTCCACGTGGTCATCCACCCATGGAAACCGGTTCCATGTGCCGCGTTTCTTTGGCGTGATCGAGTTCGAATAGCGGCCCTGTGCCGCAGAGGGAGCGAGCCGGGGCCGGAGCCGGATCGGCCGGTTTCCGCCGGTGCGCTATCGCGGCCGCCGGCCGCATACGGAGTGGAGCCCGCAGTCATGTACACCGTCGCACCGCCCGCCGTCTACGCCCACGAGAACGTCATGAACAACCCGCTACACCGGGCTCGCGTCGAGCGCGTCGTAGCGGCCCTCGCTGAACCGAGAGAGATCATCACCTATACGGACGAGCAAGTGCCCGATCTGGTGCTCAAAGATGGCATCACGGATCGCCGCGTCGCCATGGGCACGCTGGACGAAGTGCACGATCCGATCCTGCTGTTCGATACGTTCCGCTTCGACGGCGATGAGGCGGTCGAGGCCCGCCGGAAGTACCTCGAGGAACACGGGGCGCGCACGGGATTCACCGAAACGGCCCTGTGCGGGACGGGGGCGTTTCACTGGGCCAATTACAACCAGAAAGGCGATCCCGATCGGAACGACAAAGTCTGCCGGCCCTGCTGGCGCATCCACCAGCAAAAGGGCTGCATTCATCGATGCATGTACTGCGGCCTCGGCGGCCTTCTGGTGAGTATGGTAAACGTCGAGGAGTACTGTCAGTACCTCGGGCAGATCATCGAGCGGCACCCCTGGCAGCAAACCTATTTGCTCGACGACGACGCCGATCCGCCGTGCCTCGAGCCCGAACTGGGATGCCTCGGCCCGCTCATCGAGTTCTTCGGCACCCTCGATGATCGCTATCTCATCATCCACACCAAGACGTGGAACACGGAGTGGATGACGGATCTCAAACACAACGGCAACACCATCATCGTCTGGAGCATCAGCGGCGCCACGCAGAGCCGGCAGATCGAGCCGAAAACCGGCACCACCGAGGAACGCATCGAGGCGGCGCGTATCGCCCAGGAGGCCGGATACCAGATCCGTTACAAGTTCAAGCCCATCATTCCCGTCCGCAACTGGCGCGAAGACGCCGTCGAGGCCGTCCGGATGATCTTCGAGCGCACCACCCCCGACGTCATCAGTTTGTGCTGCTTCATGTGGAACGACGTGGATCGAATGAAACAGATCCTGCCCACGGATCTGCTCGATCCCGAGTACCTCCGCGCGGCCGAAGAAAGCACCGAGGAAGTGGCCTCCACGCGCACCAAACCGTTCCCGCCGCGCGTGCGCAGCGAGATCTACGACTTCTACTTCCAGGAGATCCGCAAGTACAGCGCCGACATTCCCGTGTCCCTTTCCACCGAGACCTTCGACATGTGGCGCGAGTTCCGGAACAAGCTCGGGGCCTCCGCCTCGAACTACGTGTGCGGCTGCGGCCCCCAGAGCGTCCCGGGCGCCAAGAAACTCGCGTGCAACGCCTTTCAAGTCGCGGAGCGCAACGACGCGGGAATCCCCGGCGTGGTTGACAACTACTACTAGACGGCGCGGCAGGAGTGCTTCGCGGCCCGCCGTTCGGGCATCTGCAACTGAGGAGGATGGAACCATGAAGCGACACACCACGTTTCTGATCGCCGCAATCGGCTCCATGCTGATTGCCGTGTCCGCCAGCGCCGACGGATACCTCACCGCCGTGGGCGCCGGCGATGACGAGATTCCCGTTGTCGTCGTCTCCGGCACGCCTCAC
The DNA here is from genome assembly GCA_016934125.1 of Candidatus Hydrogenedentota bacterium. GTDB lineage: Bacteria > Hydrogenedentota > Hydrogenedentia > Hydrogenedentales > SLHB01 > JAFGTL01. The sequence continues at coordinate 5,121 of JAFGTL010000650.1, read as the reverse complement.
GAGATGGGCTTCGCCTTCGGCCGGCTCATGAAGGACCAGGTCGAAGGCATGCTGATCCCGTTCCTGGCGGCCGCCAAGATCGCAGACGAGGAGCGATACGGCGACGCCAACCTCGACGCGGCCTGGAAGGCCGTCTCGCCCTATATCCACGAGCGATTCATCGAGGAACTGCGCGGCCTGGGCGAGGGATCGGGCGTCGGGTTCGACAACGTCCGCCGCGCGCACATGATCCCCGTCGTGTCTGACTACTCGTGCAGCGGCGCGGCCCTGTGGGGCCCGGCCACGCGGAACGGCACGTTCTACCAGTTCCGCAACCTCGACTACACCATGAATGGCGGGCTGCAGAACTTCCCCGCCGTTGTCGTCTACCTGCCCGAGGACGGCATTCCGCACGTGAACGTCACCTTCGCCGGATACATCGGCGTCAACACGGGCATGAACGCCAAAGGCATCACGCTCACGGAGATGGGCGATTCACCGGGCCGGGAGTATCCCTACGATCTCGATGGCGCCCACTTCACCACGCTGTTCCGCGACCTCCTCTACGACGCGGATGATCTCGATGAGGCCGTCGAGATGATCAAGTCGGCCAAGCGCATCAAGAAGTACCACTACATCATCGGCGACGGCGCCAGCGGCCGGGCCGTCAAGATGCTCGCCCACGCCCCCGATCTCGTCATCTGGAAGGACAACGACGCGACGGATGAAGTGGCGCCCAACGTGAAGGAAGGCGTCGTCTACAACTGCGAGGGGCGCGATCCCATCGGCTGGGCGCACCTGAGCAAGTACTACGGGCGCTACGATGCCTCCGCCGTGATCCAGCTTTCCGCGGCCGTGGGCGGCCTGGGCGGCAATCTGCTGAACGTGGTGTACGACGGCACAAACCTCGAGCTCTGGGTGTCATACGCGCACAAGCGCGAATGCGCCTATCAGCGGGCCTACGTGCACATCAAGATGAAGGACTACCTCGACATGGCCAATCCGCCGGAAGGCGCCGTGGTCTTGCCCAGCAACTGAGAACGACGTAACGCGCGGCGCCACCGAGCCGGGCCGCCGCAGAAGGGAGGGGGAACGGTGCTGAAACGGTATGCGAAGAAGCGCGCAGTGGCGTGCGGAGCAGCTCTGATCCTGGCCCTCGCGTGGCATGTGGCCGCGCCGGCCGCCGTCACGATTGTCGCCAACGCAGGGCCCTTCGATTCCGTGCAGACGGCGGCCTCTGCCGAGGCGGACGTGGCGTGGAGCGATGCGGATCCGTCTGATGACACGGCCTGCACGGAGTCCTTCGCGGCCGTCGAATTGCAGCGCTATCTCCGGCGCATGACGGGGCGCGCCGACGACTTCGCCCTGGCTGACGACGGCGGCCCTGTGCCGGAGGGCGACTTGATCCTCGTGGGCGGCCCGGCATCGAACGCCTACGCCGCCCAGTTGGCCGGGAAACTCGGCGTGGCGGCCGGGGACATCGCGGCGCTGGGCCTCGAAGGCTACCGCATCAAAGTGGCCCGGCTGAACGGCCGGCTCGTCGTCCTCATCGCCGGGGGCGGCCGCGTCGGCACGCTTTACGGCGTGTACGATTTCCTGTATCGCCACGGCTGCCGGTGGTTCGCGCCGGGCGATGTGCATGAGGAGGCCCCCGCCCTCGACTTCGGCGCCATCGCGGATGCCGACATCGCCGAGCGCCCCGAATTCGCCGTGCGCGGATTCCACGCGTGGGAGGATCGCGGCAACGATGATTTCCTGCTTTGGATGGCGCGCAACCGGCTCAATTACTGGTGCGATGCCGAGGATAACCACCCGTTCCTGCGGAAACTCGGACTCAAACTCGTGTGGGGCGGCCACGTCATCGGTACCGATTACCTCAAACCCGGCGATCCCTATCCCTACGCGCATCCTCAGTTCCCTGGCGCGGCCGATCTGCCCAAGGATCCCTACCCGATCAGCGAGACGTATCTGGGCGATGAGAACGGCGACGGGGTGCTCTCGTATCGCGAAGCCCATCCCGAGTGGTACGGCATGCTGAACGGCGAGCGGCGGAGCACCCTCCGCGACGGCGACGTCAACTACTGCTCCTCGAATCCCCATGCCACGGCCGAGTTGTTGAAGAACGCCGTGCAGGAGTTGATCGACGGCGAGGCCAAGGACGCCGACATCGTCAACTGCTGGACGGTGGACGCTGGGAAATGGTGCGAATGCGAGGCCTGCCGCGCCCTGGGCTCGCCCACCGACCGCAACCTCCTGTTTGTCCACCGCTTCGACCAGGAGGTCAAGAAGGCCCAGGCCGCCGGACTCATCAACCGGCCGATCACGCTGTTGTTCCTGGCCTATTCGGACGTGCTCGAACCGCCCACGCATCCGCTGCCGGAGGGCTTCGACTACGACACCTGCATTGCGACGTACTTCCCCATCGTGCGCTGCTACGTGCACAACTTCGACGATCCGGCCTGCCCCAAGAATGCGAGCTACGCGAAGCATCTCTACGGATGGGCGGTCGATCCAGAGCGGCACTACAAGGGCCAGATCTGCATCGGCGAATACTACAACGTGTCCGGCTACAAGTGCCTGCCCATCTGTTTCATGCACACCATGGCGAACGACATCCCCTATTACTACGAGGCGATGAATGCGCGCTACTTCCACTACATGCACGTGACCACGGGCCATTGGGGCAACAAGGCCCTCACCAATTACCAGATGGCCCGCCAGCTCTGGAATCACGGCACCGACTGCGAGACGCTTTGGGAGGACTACTTCGCCAAGCGATACGGCCCGGCCGCCGGGAAGATGCGGGCGTTCTACGCATCGCTTGAAACCATGCTGTCCAACGTCAGCGTGCTCAAGTACAACCTGTGCGGGCAGCTTTCGCGCGGCAGTGACAACCTGTTCCCGGACGCCCATCTGCCGTATGCGCCCAGCCCCGACGCCCTCGGCCCGAGCCTTGTCGAGATCGTCCAGGCGGGCGACGCGTGCCGGCGGATCCTCGACGAGGCCGAGGCCATGTCGTTGCCGCCGCGGACCGCGGCGCGTATCGCCGAGGATGACGCCATGTTCGTCTACGGGCACCGAACCGTCCGGTTCTACGACGCCCTGGCCCGGGCATACAGTGGCATACGCGAGGGCCACGAAGGCGACGGGCGCGCCGCCTTTGCCGAGGCGTCGACGTTGGCCGAGTTGCTCCGGGCCGACAAGACGTCCCCGTCCATGTCGTCATCCCATGCGGTTGCGGCGGACGGGCTCTCGGCGTCGCGCGCCGGTGCGGCCTTGGGCGTGCTGACGGAAATCCTCGGGCCCGTGGCGCCCGAAGAGGTGGCCGAATTCGACTTGGCCGCGGGCCCTGTCGTACTGGCCGGGCGGGATTTCACCGGTGGCGGCGGTGTCGTGTACGGCTACGGGCTGACTGTCCATCCGGAGGGCCGGCGCGTCTCGGACAAGGGTAACTACGTATACGCCGCCAACGTGTCGCCCCACGATCGGATGACGGGCTGGTTCCGGCTGAAAGCGGCGCCGGGCGGTGCCGTTGTCCTCCGCATGGCCGGGCTGCGGTGTCCGCTGCCGCCCGGCAGCGCGATCCCGGGACGGATCGCCGTGAATGATCGCGTTGTGCTGGAGGGTGACGTGCCGTTTCCCGAAGACGGGCTGTTCACGCTCGAGATCGTCCTCCCCGAGGGCGTCCTCAAGCAGGGCCTGAACAAGATCGAAGTGCGGAACACGGCCAAGAAAGGCCAACTCGGGAACCGGCCCTGGTTCGGGATCGATCAGGCCGAACTCCGCCTCCCGTGACGAGACGGCGTCACCGCAGCCCTTCGACGCATTCGATGAGGCTTGCGGAGATGTACTCGTTGTCCTCCTGCGACATGGCCGGGTGAATGGGCACGCAGAGGATCCGTTCGCCCAGGTTTTCGGACACCGGCAGGGGCAGGCCGCCCGAGTGCTCGCGCAGGATCGCGCGGTGAAGGTAGACGGGCTTGTTGGCCACGACGCACCGTACGCAGAACTCCTCGTCCATACGCCGCATCAATTCGTCCCGTTGCGCCCCGGCCCAGGCATCGCACACCACGCAGGTGTACAGGTAGTAGGAGTGGAGGCGATCCGGCGGATCGGGCGGTAGCGCGAGTTCCGGGACGCCCTCGAGCCACTCGGTGCGCTGCTGCGCCAATGCGCGCCGGGCGGCGATGAAGCCATCCAGCTTACTCAACTGCACCAGGCCTACCGCGGCCTGCACTTTCGTCATCACGTTCGACGTGCCCCACACGTCCGTGGCGCCGCCGTAAAAGCGCGTCGAGCGGCAGTATGCGGCCACGTCGTCGTCGTCCGTCGTCACCATGCCACCCTCGCCGAGCGTCGTCATGTTCTTCATGGTGTGGAAGGAGAACACGTTGAGCAGGCCCGCCTTGCCGATCTTGCCGTGCTTGTATCCGCCGCCACACGCCCGGGCCGCATCGCCGATCACGGCCAACGGCCCGTGGGCGTCGTGGGGGTGCCGCCGCGCCAGTTCCAGGTAGTCGTCCATGGGCGCTGAGAGCCCGTTCATATGAACCGCGAAGATCGCGCGGGTGCGGGGCGTGATCTTCTCTTCCACATCGTTGGGATCGAGTTGGAGCGTGTGTGGATCCACCTCGCCCCACACGATCCGCGCGCCCACACCCGCCACGGCCAGCGGCGCGGCGACGAAGTTCACCGCCGGCACGATCACCTCGTCGTCCGCGTCCAGGTTCAGGTAGCGCATCGCCATGTCGAGCCCGGGGCCGGCGCTGTTCATCGAGACGGCGTGTTTCGTGCCCACGTACGCCGCAAAGGCCTGCTCGAACTCCGGAATCGGCGACGCGGTGAATCCGAATCCCTTGCTGACATCCATGGCTTCGCGAATGGCCGACACGGCCGCGTCGACTTCCTCCTCGCCATAGATGCTGCCGAGGAGCGGCTCGCCCTGCCACCGTGTTTCCGGCTTGCCCCGCGCGAACACCGCCTGCCGCCGCTCCCGTTCGATCATTCCGCCCCCCTTTCCCGTGTGCACGCCGGCTCCGCCTCCGCCCCGCCTCGTGCGGGATGCGCGTGGCCATCCGGGCGCTCATATCCCCACGCGTCGATGGCGAACTGCCAGTGCTGTTCGATCTTTTCAAGATCCTG
>JAFGTL010000649.1 GCA_016934125.1 Candidatus Hydrogenedentota bacterium | reverse complement strand
GCGCATGAGGGGGGCCGCGCCGTGGTGGCAGGCGACGACGTGGCTGTACATATACGGGACCAACTCGGTGTGGAGCCAGGAGAACTTCCGGATGATCGCCAGTTCGTCGGTGCTCCGCTTCCACATGCCGCGCTCGCCGTGGCCGCCGTTGAGAAACAGTCCGCAGAAGGTGGAGAACTGGGCCCATCGGATGTACAGATCGGGGGCGATCTCGGTGCCGCCGTGGTAACCGGCGACGTCCGAGCCGATCACGCAGTAGCCGAGCTTGGCGCTTCGCAGAATACAGCGGAGGGCGCGCTGGAGCCCCCGCGTCTCATCGGCCCAGGTGTGGGTGTTGTCGCCCACCCAGTTGACGGGGGAGGCGTCCAGCGGGGCGTATCCCTCGGGGTGGAGCCAGGGCAGGGGGCTGTCGATAGCGCGGGAGAGGGTGACGAACTCGGGACTCCGGGTGAGGGCGTGCTGATACTCGTCGCGGTAGTAGTGATCCATGTAGCCGCGGAGGCTCATCCATCCGGCGTGGGTATTCTGGAACGGGACTGGAACCGAGCCCAGTTTCGAGGAGAAATAGGTGGCACTGCCGTCGAGTTTCCAGCCGTCGACTCCCCAGTCGAAGAGATCCTGCTGGGCGGCCCGCCACCAGGCCATGGCCTCGGGGTTCGAGTAGTCGATGAAGCCCCCCTTCCCCTTCCACCACTTCACCTGGTAGCCGTCGCCGGTGAGATACCCGTTGCCGGCTGCCTCCCGATACCAGGGCGCAGAGTCCTCGCAGGCTGTGCCGTCGCTGAAACTGTTGACGTTGGGCGTCATCCACAGCACGACGCGGATGCCGCGGCCTTCGAGTTCGGTGAAGAACTGTTCCGGGTTCGGGTAGCGATCCTCGTCCACCTCGAAATCGTTGTAGCGCAGGCTCCAGGGGCTGTCGATGAGTATGGTGCGGACGGGGAAATCGTGTTCGAGGTAACCGTTCAGGAGTTCGAGGGTGAACTCGGCGGTGTTGTGATCGTCCTCCCAGAGCCAGCATTCGAGGGCCCACGGCGGCGTGATGGGCGTACGGGTGTGGCGCTGCCCATTGAACGGGATGCCCGTGATAGGGAGGATGTACACGACATAGGCAGCCAGAAGGGCGGCCGCGAGGAACGCGGCCACGCCGACGACGCTCCACTTGAGAATGCGGCGGACTTTCAACGTTCAATCCCTGTCCCGAGACGCGCACCGAGGGCGCGCCCGGCCTGTCTCGATGGGCGGCTACGGAATCCGGCTGAGCGCGGCGAGCACATCGAGGGACTCGCGGTGGATGACGCCGGCCACGTCCGGGCCGAAGGAGTTCTCCTCGCCGTATTGCGGCTTATCCGTCCGGCCGTAGGCGTAGGGGGCCTTCTTGTCCCATTGGCTCTTGGGGATGATGTAGCCGATCTCGTCATTGGCGAGACCGATGATGAGGTTCATCTTGCCCTGCATCTGGGCGCGAAGGGGCGGCACCTCAACGGGCGCGATGGGATAGTCTGCGCCTTCCGGAGTCTCGATGCCGCCTTCGCCGATCTCCGGATACAGTTCGCCGGGAATGGTGAGGATCTCGATGTCGCCGATGCGGAAGGCGTTGACTTCACTCTTAACCTTCCCCCAATACCAGCCGGGATGGAGGAGGCCCAGGACGGCCACGGCGTTGTACAGGCCGCCGACGGGGACGAAGATCGTCTTGGCGGCCACGGCGACGCCGGTGCGCTCCATGCGGTGGGCGCTCTCGCCCCGGAGGGCGTTGGCCGTGGCGATGGCGAGGTTGTAGCCGAGGGCCTCGGCTTTGTCGAAGGAGGCCTCGCGGTATTCGGCGGTGCCGCTGCGATCGGGGACGGTGGTGTGGAGTTGCGTCATGAGGCCGCCGACTTGGCCCTGGAAATAGAGGCACATGCCGCCGAGCCCCTCGACGCCGTTCGGCTCGGGCACGCCCCGTTCGAGTCCGAGGCGCCAGTAGTGGGCGAAGTCGGAGGTGAGGAGGCTGTTGCTGCCGCCGAGGGTCTCGGCGTGGTTGCCCCACACCACCATGGTGGCGATCGGTTCATCGGTGCCGGTTTTGACGAAGCGCGCGGCGCGCACGACGTTATCGTACACGAGAGGTTTCCGGCTGTCGTCCATGAATCCGTCCGGGCCGACGGGCACTTCGGCGTAGACGGTATCGGCCGGCTGGAGGTTGCGGACGGCCTCCTCGGCCACTTCCTTGCAGGCGGCCTTGACTTCCTCCAAGTAGCGGTAGTTGAACAGGGGCCGAACCAGCGAGAAGCTCCAGATGCCCATGGTGTCCGGGGCTTCGTGGTCGTGGGTGCAGGAGAACATGACGTGATCGATGCCGAGGGCGGGATCGATGCGCTTGCGCACCTCGATGAACTTCTCATGGAAGATGCCGATGCTGTCGAGGGTGACAAGGACGATCGTGACGCCGTTGTTGCGGAATGCGATGGCGCGCGCCCAGAGGGGATCGTGGACGTCCTTGGCAGGCCGGTTGCTGTTGAAGCCCGCCATCCACACGGCGTCGAACCGCCCGTTGCGGTTAGCGTCCTCAAAGGTATCGCCTTTCTCGGGCTTGTAGCGGCCGTCACCGTCGACGTCGTTCCAGGGGTCGTACGCGGCGGGGAGGGGGGTGATGTCGCGTTTGGCCACGCCAACCTCGAGGAGGCCGGGCGCAGGGGCGCCGGGCTGAGGGAGGGCGAGATCGGCGCGGTAGAAGCGGTAGGGCCCCTTCATGCGATACGCGAGGAACAAGGCCAGGGCGATCACGAGGAGGATCGCGGGCGTCAGGATCCAGTGCCGGCGCATGGCGGCGATGAGTCGTTTCATGGGAAGTCGTTCTCTCCATGTTGCGTGCCGGGCATGCCCGTCACACGGCCAGGATAACACAGGCGCGAACCACCCACCGATCCAGGAAGGCGTCCGCGGGACATCACGCAGGGACTTCGGCCGTCGGGGCGGGCTCCTCAGCCCGGAGCGCTTGGGCAAGGGCCTCGAACAGGGCGTCCTGCGTTTCAGCGGCCATGAGCGCCTCGCGCACGTCGTCGGAGGCCATGGCGCGCGCAATTGACGCCAGAATCTGGAGTTGCAGGCCCTCTTCCTCTTCGGGCGTCAGGATCAGGAACACGAGATTCGTCTGGGAGCCGTCGACGGCGTCCCACTCGATGCCCGCGCTCGAGCGGGCGAAGGCGACGATCGGCTTGCGGAGCCCTTTCAGCCGGGCGTGGGGCACCGCGACACCACGTTCGAGGCCGGTGCCCATGATGGTTTCGCGCAGCCGGACGGCAGCACTCAGCATGGCCTTGTCGAGATTGCGCACGTGCTTGGCGACTGTCCCGCACATCTCGTCGATCGCGTCCCAGCGGGTGAGGCCCTGCAGTTCGAGCGTAGCGGCGCCGCGCAGGAGGAAGCTGGCCACATCGACGGAGCCGCGACGGCGGAGCGACCACGCGAGGAGGGGGCCGACGGTGAAGGAGGAGAGGAGGGCGGCGAACACGACGACGACGAACACGCCTTCGGTGATGAGCTTCATTTCGAGGGCGAGCATGCCCACGATGATCTCCATGGCACCGCCGGGTGTGAAGGCGATACCGACGGAGAGCGAATCGGGCTTCGAGAGGTGCGCCATGCGGGCGCCGGCCCACGCCCCGACGAACTTGCCTCCGACGGCCACGGCGGTGAAAACAAGAAGGACGAGGAGGTCGGCGCCGGCGAGGAAATCGACTTTGATGCCGATGCCGGCAAAGAAGAGGGGCACGAAGATGGCGTGGATGGTCTGGCTCAGGGACTGGCGGGTGTGCTCGGAGACCTCGCTGGTGTTTCCGGCCATGATGCCGGCCAGGAAGAAGCCGAGGATCGCGTGAATGCCGATCCAGTCGGTGATGGCGCCGCAGAGCACGCCGAGACAGGCGATGAAGGTGAGCATGGTGCCGGGTTGGGGCAGGGAGGATTCCTTGATCTTGACGGTGATGACGCCGACGATCTTGCTCCCGATGGTGAGGCAGAGTGCGCCGAAGAGGACGGTTTCGAAGAGCACTTTGGCGAGGGCCTCAAGGTCGACGTCGCGCTGGGTGGCCAGGGCCAGGACGAGGGTGAAAACAAACCATCCGAACACGTCGTTGACGGCACAGGCGGACAGGCTGGCCGAGCCGACGTCGCTCTTGAGGATATCCATGTCGTGCATGAGGCGCGCGACGATGGAGATGGCGGTGATCGAGGAGGCGGTGGCGAGGAAGAGGGTGAATGTCAGATGACTGGCGTTCTCGCCCCAGCAGGACGCGGGAAGCCAGAAGAACACGCCGCATCCCATCAGGATGGGGATCACCACGCCCACGATGCCGATGGAGAGCGCCGAATTGCGCTGTTTCCAGACGGTTGAGATGTTCACCTCGAATCCCGTAGACAGCAAGAGGAAGAGCACCCCGAACCAGGACACCGTGTCGAGCATGGTGACTTGGATCACCTCGCGGGGAAACAGGAGGGCCTGAAACGCGGGCAGGGCGCGGCCGAGGATGGTGGGGCCGAGCAGGATGCCGGCGAGGATCTCGCCGGCGAGGGCCGGGACACCGCGTTGCTGGCACAGGGCGCCGAGCGCCTTGGCGGACGCCAGGAGAATGAGCACCTGGATGAGGAAGAGGAACACGTGATCTTCGTTCAGATAGTGCATTGCGTTCTCCGTAACACGCTACCGGCGCAGGATGCACCTCCACAGGCGAGGCCCTCTGCGTGTGCCCATGATAGCAGATTCGCGGACAGGGCATACCGGGCCGAAAACGCAGGACGGCACCGAGCCCACTACTGCGATTGCGCGTACGGGCCGGCCTCGGGCCGCAGGACGCGGCGGACGAGCACGGACGGCCTGGCCTGTTCGCGGAGCGCGCCGTCCAGAACGCTGAGTTCGTCGCCGGCGATGATGGTGTAGGGGAACTCCGTGACGCCGAGTCCGTCGAGCAGATTCACGAGCATCTCCTCGAAGGAATCCTTGTCCGCGGCGATCACCTGGCACCCGAGCGAGACGGTCGGGCTGAGGGGCGTTTCGCTGTCGATGCGGCGGCGCGTATAGGCGGAGTGGATGTTGGCGCCCATGATTTTGTAGGTGCCTTCACGGCCGAGGCGTGTGCCTTCCGCTTCGTTCCCTTTGAGGCGGTAGGCGGGATCTTTGCCGCGGTGGAGGCCGCGGACGTAGGTAACCTGTTTCGCGTTGAGGCGTCCGACGCCTTCGCGATCGCTGCTGGATTCGGTGGTCATGCGGTATTCGTAGACTTCCGTATCGCCCCCGTCCTCCTCGATGACGAGATACATGGTGTCGTCGTAGTGCTGGTTGCCGTTGGGCAGGAGGCCCCTGTCCAGATCGAGGCCGCGGATGGCGATGGCGTTGGCGGCGCGGCCGCCGGGCTGGGGCTCGCTCCACTCGCCGCCCTTCAGGGTGACGAGGAGCTTCGCTTCGGTGGCGATGGCAGCGGCCGCTTCGCCGGTATACATCCGGCGGAAGAACACGGCGTCGTCGGGAGCGACCTCGCTGGGCAGATCGTCGTAGAGGGCGAGGGCAACATCGTCCGTGGCAAGGATCGAGCGGGTGGTCGACGCGTTATCGGGTGCGGCGAGGAACCGGAGGGGGCGGGTTTGTACGGCAACGGGGATGTCGATGAGCCGGCCGCGTTCATCGAGGGCCTCCAGCCAGATCTCGTCCATCTGCAACCCCTGCATCGGGCCGAGGCGGCGTTCGATCATGCTCCGCAGTTGCGACTGAAGGCGTTTCCGCGTCTCCTCGAGCAGGGCTCGGGCGATCCGTTGGAGTTCGGCCTTGGTAGTAGGGGCGCCCGGGGCCCGGGCGGCGCCGGTGCGCTGCTCCTGGATGCGCTGCTCGATCAGGGCGCGCAGCTCCTGGCTCAACTGCTGGATGTCGAGGGTCTCCGATTGCGCCTTCGGCGGCGGGGGCGGCGGTTCGGGCGGTTTGCGGTGCCGGGCGCAGGAAGCGAGGAGGCACAGGCAGAGGGCGCAGGAGAGAACGGCTTGGACTGTCACAGGTGCCGTACGTGTTGACGGAATGCGATACATGACGCCGAAGTCCTTGTGCGTGAGGCTCTCCAAGAGTCTGCTGCGGGCGGCACAACGTCCTGTCTGCACCAGCATAGAGCACCTCAGCCCATCCTTCAAGAGAGGCGAACGAGGCTGGCGCACCCGGGGCCAGG
>JAFGTL010000049.1 GCA_016934125.1 Candidatus Hydrogenedentota bacterium | reverse complement strand
TCGGTGTCGAGGTGGCCGGGATCGATCAGGAAATGCTGATAGGCACGGACAGTCGTCGGGATGTGTTGCCCGTCTTCCTGCGAGAAGATGCAGGGAATGAACTTGGTATTCTCGCGGCAGGCGTCGTAGAGTTCCTGGCTGATGATGGCGCCTTCCCAGGTGGCGCCTTTGCCGCCGCCGCGCACGCGGCCGCGGAACCGATTATGATACGGCTTGCTGAAGATCATGAGAACGAAATCGGCGGCTTCGACCTCATCCTGCATCCAGTTGAGCCACCCTTGGCTCGGGAATTGCTCGTACTGATCGAGATTGGCCTCGAGGCCCTCCTCACGCAGCCTATTGGCGAGGGTGAGCACGCGATCTTCGTGTTCGCGCGAGTCATGGCTGTAGCTGATGAAGACTTTCGGCGGGGCCTTGTCGTGAGGGTCGCCCATGTGCTGCACCCGGGTAACACACCGGCGCATCACGGCGGTGCGATGGGATGCCGCATGCACACGTTACGGCAGGAGAATCGCACGCAGCCGGAGTCACCGCGTGATCCCGAGCCCTCCCCTACAGTGTCCGCTCCCTTGACGGGGCCGCGGCCGCCCTCGTGGCCTATGCGCCTGTGGCAAAGCGCGCCACGTGCCCCGTATCGCCCAATATCTGACATCAACTATAGCACTTTCCTATGGGACACGCAACGGTTTTCGAGGGCCCACAATCCCGGCATAACGCTCTCCACGTGGGAGACGAAGTCCCAATTGGCCCGCCGCGGCGGGCCTTTCCGCTGCTTTGCGGTTCCGCTCCATACATCGTGGGCTTCTTGATGGACGGCAGACCCAGGGAAAACGGCAAGATGCCGCTTCTGCGTTGCACGGAAACGTAGACGCGGCATCCTGCCGCGTTCCTTGCCTGCGCATTTGGGAGGGCACACCGGGGGAGATATGGGCCAACACACTCGCGTGGAAGGGGTTAGCTTACGGGGCGGGTGCGGGATCGGCGGCGCCGGGGGCCGGCGCGGCGCCAGGGGCGCCCGGGAGGACGGCGCCGGGGGCCGTGGCCGACTCGGTATCGCGGACGGGAACCGTGTCGGGCGCGGCGCCTTCGGGGCGGACGGTGAGCACGGGGCACCGGGCCAGGCGCACGACTTTCTCGGCGACGGAACCGAACAGGACATGGCCGAAGCCGGATCGGCCGTGGGTGGGCATGACGACGAGATCGACGTGATCTTCCTGAACGGTTTGGCAGATTTCCCGGTAGGCGACGCCGGTTTTGGCGACGGGTTCGACGCGGATGCCTTCGAGTTCGCCCCGCATGCGCTCGAGGCATTCCTGGGCCCGCTCTTCCATCTCGGTGCCGACGGTGGCGGCCGTGTCGGGCATGAACTCGGGCAGCACGATGGGCACTTCGCTGGCGTGGAGAAGGACGAGGGTCGCGTCGAACCGGCGGCAGAGCGACGCGGCATAGGGCAACGCGCGGTTGGACAGTTCGGAGAAGTCGGTGGGGAACAGGATGCGTTCCAGATCGAAACTGAACCCCGCCTCGTCCTGGTGGACGAACTCGTGCTCGGGGTGTTTGATGCTCAGGACCGGCACGGGCGCCTGGCGCACCACTTTCTCGGCCACGCTGCCGAACACGATGTGGTCGACCCCGGTGCGGCCGTGGGTGGCGATGGCGATCATGTCGCACTCGGCCTCGTCGGCGAGCCGGATGATCTCGGCCGCGGGCTTGCCCCGGGCGATATGCTTCTCAGCGGGCACGCCGTCTTCCCGGGCGATGCGCACGAGGTGGGCCAGGCGGCTCTCGGCGTGCTCCTCCATCGAGGCCATGAGGCGTTCGAGGTCGGCCTTGGTGAGGCCGAGTCCGTGGCCGCTGCCGTGGGCGAAAAGGGAGGAATCGAGGACGTGCGCGACGTGGACCGAGCCGCCGTATCGCTTGGCGATGGCCACGGCGTACCGCATGGCATACAGGGCGTAGTGGGAGAAGTCCGTGGGCATCAAAATGTTGCTTTGCCGGAACATGCTGCCTCGCCTCCCAGGGTCAGTCACGCGGCCTTCTACGGCCATAATACTTCAGGCGGGCGATTTGCGCAATACTCGAATCCAGGGCAGTCGCACCAGAAGCGTGAGTGCGCGGAGCCGTTGAAGAAACCGCCGGACTCTCCGAGCAAGAGCGAACAAGCCGGACCGACGCAACCGGAGCCGCGTCCACAAGGCTGTCCCCAGGTTCGGGGTAACTCCACCCCCTGCAGACCTCGTCCTCCGCATCTGTCTTCTCCCAGAACAGCGTCCATCGCTATCCATTCGAGGTTGATCTTCCCTCTTGGCCCCGATCCGTGTCATCCGTGCAATCCGTGGTCAGTGCTCCCCTCTTGCGCACGCTCTGTGGGCCCTTCGCGCCTCCGCCTTCATCCTTCCTCCGATTCGCGTCCATTGGTGCCCATTCGTGGTTGATCCTCCCTCTTGGCCCCGATCCGTGTCATCCGTGTAATCCGTGGTCAGTGCTGCCCTCTTGCGCTCGCTCCGCGCTCGCTCTGCGCGGCTCCGCGCTCGCTCTGCGCGGCTCCGCGCACGCTCTGTGCGCCCTCCGCGCCCTCCGCGTTCGTTCCTGCCCCCGGCCCCCCTCTGATTGCCTTCCCGCGCCCCCATCTTCCCGCAAGGCAATGAGTTACCTTCGCCGGGGGGGTAAACAACCGTGAGCTATATAATAGAAGGGCTTTTATGGAGGGCCCCATCCTCCCCGGTCTGGTCAGGTCTTGCGGCGC
>JAFGTL010000648.1 GCA_016934125.1 Candidatus Hydrogenedentota bacterium | reverse complement strand
CTCGAGCTCGTTCTGCTCGCCGACGAGGCGGATGCCGGCCTGTTCGGCGAGGGACACGGTGAATGCGCCGCCGGGCTGGACGATGGCGGGCGCGCCATTGTGGGGCGACCGGATGAGGGCGAGCGCGCCTTCGGGATCGCGGGCCGCGGCCGCCGCGGCCAGAGAGATCAGGATGATACCGGCGAGTCGCCCCCTCATTGCCCGGCCCTCGGGCGCCACGCCGGGGCATAGTCGCCGGCTGGGCCGCTCGTCAGTTGCCGCAGTTCGCCGCCGGACACGTCGGCCGCCCAGAGGTCGGCGTTGCCGCTCCGGGTGGAGACGAAGGCGAGCCACTGGCCGTCCGGCGCCCACGTGGGCGCCCAGTTGTCCGCGTCGTCCCCGGGCGCCACGGGCAGCACGAGCAACCGTTCAGGATTCACGCGATAGACGCCCCGGCGCCCATCGCGAAACGACTCGAAGGCGAGCCACCGCCCGCTAGGCGCCCACACGGGATTCCAGTCGGCGGCGCGGTGGTTGGACACGTCGAGGAGATAGCCCCGTTGAAACGAGAGGATGAACACCTCGCGATCGCCGCCGTCGTTGGACTCGAATGCGAGGCCGAGGCCGCTCGGATGCGGCGCGGGCGCCCATTCGACATAGGCCTTGCCGCCGGGCTGGATGCCGGGCGCCGGGCTGATCTCGTCCGGCATCACCCAGTACAGATCCGTCGAGGCGCCCTTCTTGCCCGGGGCCACCCCGATCGCCACGAGCTGCTCATCGGTGATCCAGGCCGGGCTGAGCAGGCCGGCGGCCCCCTTTCCCCATTCCGACTCGGTGCCCGTCGTGAGATCGTACACGACAATGCGCGAGTCCGCGCCCTCGCCCGCCGCATAGGCGAGCCGGCCGCCACCGGGCGCCCAAGCCAGGCGCGACGTAGGCGGGTGGGCGTGGTCGATGCGGCGCGCGTCCCGGCCGTCGGGCGCGGTGATGCGCACCGCGGCCTGTCCGGATTCGGCGGACGTGAAGGCCAGCCGATCGCCCCGGGGCGCCCACACGGGGCATCCGTCACCGCGGCCCGGGCCGATGCGCGCCACCTGCCCGGAGGACACATCGAGCACGCACACGCACTGATCCTGCTGCGTGTCGCCGGACACAAGAGCGATGTGGCCGGACGGTTCCGCGCAGATCGACGCGAGCACCAGGAGATACGAAATGGACAGCATGGGCGAATCTTACCATGTTCGCGCGGCCCGGCGCACAATTGAGGGGCCCTTCGTGCTTTGATACAATGGGCTGTTAGCCGGAACGAGACGCGCCGTGACATTTACACAGGATCAACTCGAGCGGTACCGCCGGAACCTGCTGGTGCCCGGCGTCGGCGAGGCAGGACAGGAGCGCCTCGCCCGCGCCCGGGTATGCGTGGTGGGCCTGGGCGGGCTGGGCAGCGCGGCGGCGTGGTATCTCACCGCGGCGGGCGTAGGCGCCCTCGGCCTGCTGGATGCGGACGTGGTCGAACTGTCGAATCTGCAGCGCCAGATTGTCCATTCGACGCCGCGGCTGGGCCAGGCCAAGGCGGAATCCGCCGCGGTGTCGCTGGCAGCGCTGAATCCGGATGTGCGGCTCGAGCCGCAGATCGTGCGGGTGTCCACGGCGAATGCTGCGGAACTGCTGGGCGCGTATGATCTTGTGGTGGATGCCACGGACAGTTTTGAAGCGAAATTCATGTTGAACGACACGTGTTTGGATCTGCGTAAGCCCTTGGCCACGGCGGGCATCCGCGAGTTGTCGGGCCAGGCCATGCTGGTTGTGCCCGGCGCCACGGCCTGCCTGCGCTGCGCGATTCCGGCGCCGGAAGAGGACGCGCCCGCCGACGACGAGAGCGGCGTGCTCGGGCCGGTGCCCGGCATCCTGGGCAGCATCCAGGCCCTCGAAGCGGTTCGGTGGCTCGTCGGGCTGTGGCGCCCGGCGCCGGACGGCGCGGGCCGGTTGCATAGTGTCGATGGCGGCGCGATGCGGTTGCGAACCGTGTCCATCCCCCGCCGCGCCGGGTGCCGGTGTGCGGCGGTATGGAGCGAATGATGACAAAAGACCCCCTGGTGATAGCCGGCCGCTCGTTTTCCTCGCGGCTGATGGTGGGCACGGGCAAGTTCCCGTCGTCCGACACGCTACGGGCGGCGCTCGATGCGTCCGGCGCCGAGATCGTGACCGTGGCGTTGCGCCGGGCCGATCTCTCGAAGCCCGACGAGGACAGCATCCTCACCGCGCTGGATCCGAAGAAGCACCTGATCCTCCCGAATACTTCGGGCGCGCGGAATGCGGACGAGGCGGTGCGCCTGGCGCGGCTCGCCCGGGCCGCCGGGCTCGAGCCGTGGGTGAAACTCGAACTGACGCCCGAGCCGCGCTACCTCCTGCCCGATCCCATCGAGACGCTCAAGGCCGCCGAGATCCTCGTCAAGGACGGGTTCGTCGTGCTCCCCTACATTCAGGCCGATCCCGTGATCGCGAAGAAGCTCGAAGCCATCGGCACGGCCACCGTGATGCCCCTGGGCGCGCCCATCGGAAGCAACCGCGGCCTCAAAACGCGCGACATGATCCGGATCGTCATTGAACAGGCCAACATCCCCGTGGTGGTGGACGCCGGGCTCGGCGCGCCCTCGCACGCCGCCGAGGCCATGGAACTGGGCGCCGACGCCGTGCTCGTGAACACGGCCCTGGCCGACGCGGGCGATCACGCCGCCATGGCGCGCGCGTTCGCCCTAGCCACCGAGGCCGGCCGGGCCGCCTACCTCGCCGGATTCGCGCCGGAACGCGACACCGCGTCGGCGTCGTCGCCCCTGACGGGATTCCTGGGGCAGTAAACGATCGCGCCCGGCAAGGCGCGCGTCTGGAAATGGAGTCGGATGAGTTTCCGTGGCGAATTAGGGCAATGGCCCGCCGAACGCGTTCAGCGCCTGATCGAACAGGCGGGGCCCGACGACGTGGCGCGCGCCATCGCCCGCGAAAACCGCACCCCGGCCGATCTGGCCGCGCTGCTCTCGCCCCACGCCGTGCCCCGCCTCGAAGCCATCGCCCAGGAAGCCCACCGGCTCACGCGATGGCACTTCGGCCGCACCATCGGCATGTACGCGCCTATCTACATCTCGAATGTGTGCCAGGCGGACTGCGCGTATTGCAGTTACGCGGCGGGCTCGGGCAGCACCCTCCAGCGGGTGACGCTCGATGAGGCGGGCATCCGCCGCGAATGCGAGGCCCTTGCGGCACTCGGCTATCAGAACGTGTTGCTCCTCACCGGCGAAGCCCCCGAGATCGCCACGGTGGACTACATCGCCCGTGCCGTGGCCATCGCGCGCGAGCACTTCGCGGCCGTGTCCGTCGAGATTTACGCCCTCGATCTCGACGGCTACGAGCGCCTGTGCGCGGCCGGCCTCGAGGGCGTCACGCTCTACATGGAGACGTACGATCGGGACACCTACGGCCCGCTCCACCCCAAGGGGCAGAAGCGCGATTTCGATTTCCGGCTCGATGCCATCGAGCGGGCCGGCCGGGCCGGCGCCCGCCGCCTCAGCATCGGCGCATTGCTCGGGTTGTTCGACTGGCGTACCGACGGGTTCTGGGGGGCGCTCCACGCCCGCTACCTGCAGAATGTGTGCTGGCAGAGCGCCGTGGCGTTGTCCTTTCCGCGGCTCCGCAACGTGCCCGAGCGATTCCGGGTGCCCTATCCCGTGGCCGACAGGGATCTCGTCCAGTTGATGCTCGCCATGCGCCTCTTCCTGCCCGAGGCCGGCTTCAACCTGTCCACGCGCGAGCGGGCCGCGTTCCGCGATCACCTGATCCCCCTCGGCGTCACCATGATGAGCGCAGGCTCGTCGACGCGGCCCGGCGGCTACGCGACGTACGGCGAT
>JAFGTL010000647.1 GCA_016934125.1 Candidatus Hydrogenedentota bacterium | reverse complement strand
TCCGAGAACGCCGGGAACCCCGGAATCCACTCCGCCAGCGCGCGCCCCACCGGATCAGGCACCGTGGCGGTGAAGGTGACGCCTTGCGCGTCCGGCCTGAGTTCGAGCGCGCCCCCATGGAGTTGGATGATCGCCCGCCGCATCGAGGCGAGCCGGCAGGATTCCTGAAGCGTGCGCTGGGTGCCGCTGATGGACACGACAACCCCCACCAGGCATTCCGCGGGATCGTAATCGACGAGGACGGCCACGGCGCCGCCGCGTTCGAGAATCTCAGACGCATAGCCGAAGACGTTCGAGAAGAACGCGCGCATGCGCTCGCGATGCATGCGCACAGGCGGCACCTGAGGATCGCAATACGTCTCCAATGAGATGGAAGGGCCGGCCAACTCGTCGCGGGCCGCATCGGCCGCGTCGTTCAGGACAGCGGTCAGGTTTCCGGGCTCGAACCCACGCCCCGCCCCGTCGCCCTCCGCCAGTGCGCGCTCAACCGTGGCAAGCACGTCGGCTATCTCCCCGTCGACGGCGTCCGTATCGCCGGCCAAGGCAAGGCGCAGGCGTTGCTCAGCCCCCCGAACGATGCCCAGAAGGGGGACAAGCGCCTCGACGGCCTCCGGCGCAGGCCGGACACCCCGGAGCCGCAACATCAGGCCTGCCGCGGTGGGATCGAGCCGTCCGCCCCGGGTGGCGGCCGTCCACCGGAGGGCCAGCGCATCGCGGGGCAGCGTCACGCCGGTGCCGAGGGCCAGCGCATCCGGGAAGCGGCCGGGCCCGTCCAGCGCCAAGACGATGCGGGGGCTGTCCTCCTCCTCATACACCTCGACAACGAGGGCCGCATCGGCCTCCAGGCGGGCGTTCGCGATCAGCGCCGACAAGCACGCCGTCACCTGGGCAGGATCGCCCACGCAGTCGGTGACGGACTCGATTTCGAAGAGGTGCGCGTCGTCCTGCAAATCGCGCTGACACGTCCGCACCAAGGCCGCCGGATCGTACGTGACGTATTGGGGAGGCCCGTGGAGTTCGAGGAACGCACGCGCGCCCCGGAGCGCGTCGTGGGCGTGCCGAGCGTGTTCGAGGGCCAGCCCGGACACCCCGCTGACGCCGGGCTCGGCGCGAGCGGCTCGCAACGCCTCGGCGGCATACGACAGCGCCGGTTCGACGCACTCGGCACAGGGATTCATCGGAGTCCCCTTCGCTGGGTTGACGACGCGGGCAGTCTAGCCGGAGCGTTGGCGCCGGTTCAATGCACGGCCGGGGAATTCGGCGGGGGCCTGCGCTGTTGTAAGAATGTGTGAAGTCGCTACCGAAGTGCAGTCAGGAAAGGGGGTCCCCATGATCAGCAAGAAGATGGAGAAGGCGCTGAACAAGCAGATCAATCTGGAGTTGTACTCGGCCTACATTTACGCGGCCATGGCGGCCGACTTCGACGCCAAGAACCTCCCGGGATTCGCCCAGTGGATGAAGGCGCAAACCCAGGAGGAGGTCGCGCACGCGATGAAGTTCTACGGCTATGTCAATGAAGCGGGGGGGCGCGTCGTGCTCGATGCCATCGAGAAGCCGCCGGCCAGCTACGCATCCCCCCTCAAGGCGTTCGAGGCGTCCCTCAAGCACGAGCGGGTGGTCACCAAGTCCATCTATCATCTCGTCGATCTGGCCAAGGAGGAGTCCGACCACGCCACGTCGGTATTCCTTCAGTGGTACGTGGCCGAACAGGTTGAGGAGGAGGCCCACGCGGACGCCATTCTGCAGCGGCTGAAGATGGTGGGCGAAGCGGGCCATGGGATTCTGATGATCGATCGCGAACTCGGCCAGCGCCAGAGTGCTCCGGCCCCGGGCGGCGAGGAAGACTAACCCCGCCTGAACGGCCGGCCCCGGAGGACGGCTCTTCCCTCCGGCGCACCGCGCGGCAACGCGGTGCGCCGGGTTCTGTTGCGGCACGACGCGGCGCGGGGGCGTGCCCGGGGATGTGTTCGCCGTTCCGGTTGTGGTACCGTAGGCCCATCGGGAATGCGTACAGGGGCCAACCGGGATGAAACCAAGCACGACGCACGCGCACGACGGCCATCCACTGGCCTGTGTGGTTCCCCAGTGCGCACGAACCGTCCTGCATGTCGGATGCGGCGCCGGCACACTCGGGCGCAGTCTGCGCGCATCGCGCGGCATCGACGTATACGGCATTGAATCCGATCCCGCCCTTGCCGTGCGCGCACGCACCGAACTCACCGACGTCATTGAGTACGGTTCCCCGGCGAATGGCCTCCCCTTTCCGGAGGGATTCTTCGACTGTATCATCGTGGATCGGTTGCCCCCCGGCACGCCAGGCCTCGAGCCCGCCCTGCGGCGCCTGGCGCCGTTGCTGGCCGCTGAGGGCATGCTCCTGGTGCTCACGCGTTACCGGGGATACTGGCGCGTACGGGCCGGCCTCGATCCGGCACCGACTGTATCGCCCGGCTCGGCCATGGAAGCCGTGGCCGCCGTAGGGCTTGTTCCGTTCGGCTCGCGCACGGTGCAGGACACCGAAACGGCGATCGAGGCTGGCGATGGCCGCCGGTTCCGCGTAGGCGACCACGAGATCGAGTTGGCGTCCGGCGAGATGTCCGAGTCGCTCCAGGCATTCGGCGGGATCGTGATTGCCGTCTCTGCCGACTACAACCCCGTGCTCCACGCGCGCCGGCTCTTCGACGAAGGCCATCCCGACTGGGCCCACGAGATCCTCGGGCTCATCCCGAAGCCGTACTTGCAGAACACGGAGGTGTCGGCGGCGGTTGCAGCCGAGATGCAGCTCTGCATCCTCGCCACGGACACGAAGGCAGGCCCGGCCGGGCGGCTCAGCCGGTTCTGGGACGCCCAGGTTCTCTTCTACCGCGCCGTGGCTTACCGGCCCGAGGATCCCGGCCCGTATCAGTGCCAGGCCGAGTTCTGGCGGCGCCTTGGCGACGCGGACATGGCCGCGCGCCTGCTCCGATCGATCCAGCGGATTGCGCACTGCGACTCCGTCGCGAACCAACTGGCCGGATATGGCGATCCACCGGACAGGCCGGCGGTCGAGTATGCCGGTGAAGGCGCGCCGGAATGGACGCCCGAGGCGGACGCGCCGCGCGTGCTCCTCATCACCCACCCCCGCCCGCACTACGAGCTCGACGTGCTCTACGACGGCCTCTGCAGGCTGCTCGGCGAGGAGCGTGTCACCGAGTTCCCGTGGAAGGGCACGCTGCATGGGGAGCGGCCGGCCGAACTGGGCCACTATCCCTGCACGTTCAACCGGCGCGGCGAGCGCCTCGAACTGAACGATCTGCTGAACCGGCTCCGTGGCGGGCAGTTCGATGTCATCCTGTTCGGCGACATCGAAGGGAGCATGCCACGGGACAAAGCGCGCGCCATCGCCGGGGCGGCCGGCCTGCCGCTGTTCGTGATCGACACCGAGGACGATCCGGCCGACCACCGGGACGCCGTGGCCGAGTATCTGGGCCGGAAGGCCTCGGCCTACTTCAAACGGGAGATGCTGGCCTGCGTGGATTACGGGCCCGCCGCGTTCCCGCTGCCGTTCGCCTATCCGGACGATCGGATCCCGGACGAGGTGCCCTGGGAGGGGCGCCAGGGGTTGTTTTGGGCCGGGAACCGTTCGTTTGGGCTTCGCCGGCTGTATCTGGAGCGGCTGGAATCGGTGTTGGGCGGGAAGTTGGACGCGCTGTATGCACAGGAGGACTATGTGCGCGGCCTGCAGGCGTGTCAGGTGGGGTTGAACCTGTTTGGGCTCGGGTTCGACACGGTGCGATACTGGGAACTGCCCGCCCACGGCTGCCTGCTCCTGTCGGAACGGCTCCCCATCCGTGTGCCCCATGACTTCCGCGACGGTGAGTCGGCCGTGTTCTTCGACGACGTGGCCGGCCTCGAGGAGCGGCTATCTTCCCTCTTCGAGCACCCCGACGAGTGCGCCGCGATTGCCCGGGCGGGCCATGAGCACGTCAAGCGCTACCACACCGGCTCGGCCCGGGCCGGCCAACTGCTGGCGCGCATTCGCGAGGTGACTCGAACGTAGCCGCGCCGCGGATCCGCCCCGCCCGCCGGAAGACAGTGGCATTCCCCCGGGCCGGTATGCTATATGCACTCCCCGTGCGTCGCGATGCCGTGGCCGCAGGCACGAAGGCCGTGCCCGCCGCGAGAGCGCCAACACTACCGAGCAAGGAGTCCCGCTATGCCCCTCATCGACATGCCCCTCGATCAGCTCAAGGAATACCAGGGCCGTAATCCGAAACCCGCCGATTTCGACGCCTACTGGGAGAAGGCGCTTGACGAAATGAGGAACACGGAGCCGGATGTCGAGCTCATTCCGAGCGAGTTCCAGACGCCGTATGCGGAGTGTTTCGATCTGTTCTTCACGGGCGTAGGCGGGGCGCGTGTCCACGCCAAGTACCTCCGGCCCAAGGCACCCGCGGCCACGCCCCACCCGGCCGTGCTCGAATTCCACGGCTACAGCGGATCGTGCGGCGAATGGCTCGGCAGGCTGCCCTTCGTGAGCCTCGGCTTCTCGGTGGCCGCCCTCGACGCGCGAGGCCAGGGCGGCTCCTCCGAGGATCGGGGCGGCGTGAAGGGCAACACGCTGCGCGGCCACATCATCCGCGGGCTGGATGACGCACCCGAGAAGCTGTTGTTCCGGCAGATCTACCTCGACACCGCGCAGCTGGCGCGGATCGTGATGGACATGCCGGAGGTCGACGAGAACCGCGTGGGCGCACAGGGCGGCTCCCAGGGCGGCGGGCTCACGCTGGCGTGTGCGGCACTCGAGCCGCGCATCAGGCGGCTCGCGCCCCGGTGCCCGTTCCTGTGCGATTACCAGCGGGTGTGGGAGATGGACTTGGCCGCCAAGGCCTACGAAGAGATCAAGCTGTTCTTCCGGGCCTTCGATCCCCGCCACGAACGGGAAGAGGAGATCTTCACGCGTTTGGGCTACATCGATTGCCAGCATCTGGCGAATCGGATCCGGGGCGAGGTTCTCATCGGGCTGGGCCTGATGGACGATATCTGTCCGCCGTCGACGCAGTTCGCCGCGTTCAACAAAATCACCGCCCCCAAAGAGGCGGTGATCTATCCGGATTTCGGCCACGAGGGCTATCCCGGCTTCGACGACAGAAGCTTCCAGTTCCTCGCGGGGCTGTGAGGCGCGGCGTCAGTCGAGGGCGGCCACCCAGTGCCGGAACACGTCGGTGTTGCTCAGGATGCCGACGAGTCTGTTGCCATCCACGACGGGCATGCGGCGCACGCCCACCATCCGCATCATCTGCATGCAGAGGGCGATCGAGACATCCGGAGATACGGAAAGCGCGGGCTTCGTCATCACGTCCCCGGCGAGCAGGGCGCTCTCGCCGCCCTCGGCAGAGACCAACGCCTCGACCACGTCTTTCCGGGTGATCATCCCGAGTGCGTCGCGTTCGTTCTTCCGTTCGACCACGAGGCTGGACACGTCCAGATCGCGCATCTTCCTGGCCACCTCCACCAAGCTGGCCGTCTCCTCCGTCGTGACCACGTCCGTCCGCATCAGATCCCGCACGCAAATCGCCGTTGCATCCATCTCGCCAACCTCTCTTGCGGCCGCGCCGCATACCGCGGCGAGCCGCCTCTAGCCGTTCGGGACGTATTCGACGCCCCACTCCTCCATGTTCAGCACGAAAGCCCCCCCGCCGCGCGAGGTTTCCCGCACGACGTGGCGGAATCCACGGAGCACCACCGTAGTCCCTTCGTACACCGCCTTAGATACCGTAACGCGAACCGGCTCGTCTTCATTCTCCGCGGCCTTCCGGGCGAGCGCCTGCCGGCATTTCGTCAGCGTGGCCTCGCGTTGCGCCGCGGCCCGCCGGAACTTCACCAGTTTATCAAAGGTGCGCTTCTCATCGGCGCCCAGTGTCCCGCCCTTGGCCTTCTGGGCGATCCGGGCCGCGGCCATCCGGGCCTTGGCCTTGTCGCGCGGGCCCACGGCCAGACGCTGCTCGCAGAGCGCGAGCAATTCCCGCGTCTTGGCGTCGGTGCCGACGTCCACCTCCGTTTGCACGCCGCTCTCCGCGCCCAGTTCCTGCACCTCGACACGCGTGCCCGCCGTTACGGCCCCGCCGACTACCCGCCCTTTCCCGTCCACGGCGCTCACGTGCCCGCCCGCGCGGATCACGCTACGCACCACGCTGTCGTCCACCGCCAAGTCGCCCTCGGCGTTGACAAGGGCGTTCTCGATGAAGCGCGCGTGAACATGCCCGCCCACCTGGATCTCGCACCCGCCCTTGCCCACGATCCCGCCGCCTACAACCAGATTGCCCCCCGCCTCGACGGCCGCATCTTCGATGCCGGCCCCGACCGAGATGTCGCCCGTGGCGCGGACACGGAACCCGGCACGCACCCAGCCCTCAATCACGAGGGTGCCGTCCATCATCAGGTTGCCTGTCGAGTAATCCACGTCGCCGCTGACGTCGTACTCCCGGTAGACGCCCAACTTGTCGCCGCCCGCAAGCGACACGACGCCGTCCACCTCGGCCGTGTATCGGAGGCCGTCGTCCGACACGCACACCCCCGCTACGGGTGTCAGTTCTCTGTCCTTGCCGGGCGTCGCGGGCAGGCATGAGCCGAACACGTCCGAGCCGTCTACGCCAGGCGTCGCGGCGATCTTCGTGGCCAGAAGATCCCCGGCGGATACGTTCCGCAGCGTCCCGCGCTCCCGATAGTCGATCCGTGTCGTGCCCTCGATGAGGGTGCCGGCCACCTTGAGCGGCTTGAACGTCAGCTCGAGCCGGGCGTCCGCGCCCGGCTGCGCCGGCGTGCCGGCGGCGATGAGAACACCGCGGAGCGGTCTGGCGGTCTGCGCCGCCGCGT
>JAFGTL010000646.1 GCA_016934125.1 Candidatus Hydrogenedentota bacterium | reverse complement strand
TGCCTGGGGCGATGTCCATTCGGGAGGGGGTGACGTAGGGGAGTTCGCAGAAGGCGGCCAGCGACTGAAACACGGCCTCGGCGGTGGCGTAGGCTCCTGCAACGAGGGCCTCGGGCAACGGCGTCCCGTCGCGGGCGGCGTCCTCGCGCGCTCGGACGAGTTCCTCGCGCGTGACGACCTGGTCACGGATCAGTTGTCTTTCCAGGGCGGTCTCACCTCGCACGCCGGCGTCTCCAAGAACGAATGAACTCGTTTGTTTTCAAGATGTTAACATACTCGGATCCGCCCCGCAACCTGGGCGGCCCGCGGGTTCACGGCGCTTCGTGAGGCGTTCCCGACGGGGTGGCCCGTTCGAGCATGCCGAGGGCATCGCCGGCGCGGCGGGCCAGCACCGGCACCTCGGCCGCCTTCCGATAGTAGACTCCTGCGAGTCCCGCGTCGTGGATCCGATCGCGGTAGATGTGGCCGATCTCGAGGTTGAGTTGGGCGATGGCGACGGGGTCGGTGCAGCGGTCACGCGCGGCCTCCATGGCCCGGGCATAGGCGTTGGGGTCGCCGGGTTCGGCCTCGGATTCGGCGATCAGCAGGGCCATGTGGCGGGATGCGAGTTCGGCGACGTAGGGCAGAGCCGGATACCGGGCAATCACCTGTTCGAGGGCGGCGAACTCGCCGCCCCGGTTCCGAAGGGCCGCGTCGAGTTCCTGCAGAGAGGCGTAATTGACTTTGCTGGCCTCGTCGAGCAGGTCGCGCCGATCGGACACGAGCCGCTCGCGGGCGGGCTCCTCGGCGAGTTCGGCGCCGTAGTTCACCTTGAGGGCCGTGTACGCGTCGAAGGCCTCGGGATACCGGCCCCGCTCGAAGGCGAGGTCGGCGAGTTGGTATTGGGCCTCGCCGGCGCGGACGTCGTCCGGATAGGACTCGAGCGCGGCCGTGAGAGTCTCGAAGGCGCGGGTATAATCGCCCGCCTGCCTGGCGGCCGTGGCGGAATCCAGCATGGGCTGGACGTGCGAGGCCACTTGCGGCGCGCCCCGGCTCGGCCCGGCGCCGGGCTCAAGCATGGTAATGAGTCCATAGCCAAGGAGCACCGCAGCGACGGCGCACGCGGCGACGGCCATGTGCCGCGCGGGCAAGCTGCGGGGCTGGAAGCTCAGACGCGGGGGCCTGTCCGCGAGGCGCGCGCGGATCGGGGGGAGCAGGCTGTGGTCGAGTTCGGGCCGGTCATGGGGCACGGAATCGACAAGGCGGGCCAGGCGGTCTGCCGAGGCGCGCAACCCGGGATCTGAAGACAGGGCCTTGTCGAGTTCGGCGCGCTCCGCCTCGTCGAGGTCGTCGTAGAGAGAGGCGGCAATCGCCCCCTCAAGCCTGCGCCGCTTCCACCACATCATGATTCCGCTCCAGTGCGCGCGGGCCCGTCTGCCGGGCGGCCCGCGGCGGTTCTTCGTCACGGCTCGATCAGGTCGCGTAGCTCGCTTTGCATCTTCCTCAGCGCGCGGAACAGATGCACTTTGACGCTGCCGACGGTGCATCCCTGCACATCCGCGATCTCGGCCAACTGCATGCCCTCGTAATGGCGCATCACGAATACGGCGCGCTGGGACGGTGACAGCACGTTCAGCGCGTCCTGCACGCGCGCGTCAATCTCCTTGGCGCGAACCTGGCGCCCGGTGTCGAGCGCGCCCTCGGCCGCGCCGGGGGAGCGCCGGATACCGGGACTGCCCTCGGTTCCGCCACCATCGGCCGCATCGAGGGATTCGGTGCGGCGGCGCTTCTGCCGGCGGAGCAGGTCGATGGACTGGTTCGTCGTAAGCCGAAGGAGCCACGGGAGGAACCCGCTACGCGGCTCCCACATGCCGATCTTGCGGTATACCTTGATGAACGCCTCTTGGGCGACATCCAAGGCGTCTTCCCGGTTCCCGGTGAACCGGTATGCAACCGCGTAGACGCGTCCCTCGTAGCGGCGAACGAGTTCGTCAAAGGCGGACTCGTTCCCAGCCTTGAGCGCGAGGGCCAGTTCCTCGTCGCTCGCCGCCGTCAGGCCCATGTCGTTTCCATCACTCATGTCAAGGAACGCTGCCCGCCTCGATATGGTTTACACTGCTGGAGTGGATCCGTCTGCCACGGCAAAGGTTGCGGGCCGTGCGGCGGGCGGGGTGCGAGGGCCGGGGCCCTACGCCAAAGGGGAACAGGCCCGCGACACATCGAGCTTAACGTATTCATAATGAATGCTTTATGCAACAAACGCGTAGTCCTCCTGCTCGACATAGCCCCGCGGCGCCAACCATGCCCGGATCTCGGCGCGCGCGCCGGGCGCCCCGACCGCCACGACGATGAATGTCTCACCGGGGCCAGGCAGATCGTCGGGCGCGATTACGGCGATCTGGTGGATCGTGCGCCCGATCTTGCGCGGGTTGATGTCGACGACGGCGGCCGGTTTCGGATCGCCCCAAGCCCGCAGCCAGCGTTTGCCCACCTCGCCGGCACCCCACTGATGGAAGCGGTGGCGTCCGGAGAGATACGTCATGGAGAGGTAGTGGCGTTTGAGGGCCTGGAACCGTTCGGGGTGGTAGCGGGGGTCGTGCATGGAGAGCCGGCCGGGGGTGTTCCGCCAGGACAGGAGCGGTTCGGGCACCTTGGCGAACCGTTTCCCGGCGAGGAAGAGCCGCATGCAGAGGTCATAGTCTTCGGGCCATCCGTGGTCTTGGTAGCCGCCGACCTGGTCGAAGGCGCTTCGGCGGAGGAGGAAGGTGGGGTGGGCAATCGGGCACTCGACGAAGAGTTCGCGGACGATGTCCTCATGGGTGACGAGGCGGTTGATCCAGCGTTCGTACCGCCTCAGTCCCTGCCCGACGGCGTCGCCGAACAACCGGACGCCGGTGCCGCAGAGCGCGAGGTCTGCGTGACGCGTCATGAGGGCCATTTGCCGGGCGAGGCGGTCGGGATGGGCGATGTCGTCGGCGTCCATCCGGGCGATGCAGGCACCGCGGGCCTGGCGGCAGCCCTCCTGGAGTGCACGGACGATGCCCACGGGGGGCGACTCGGTGATCCGGATCCGCGTATCGGCCGCGGCGAGGGTGCGGGCGACGGCAAGGCTGCCATCCGTGGATCCGTCGTCGAACAGGATCAACTCCCAGTCCGGCCAGGTTTGCGCGCGGATCGACTGGACGGATTCGGTAAGAGACTCCGCCGCATTCCGGCAGGGGAGGACGACTGAGACGCTCGGCGCGGGCATGGGCACGCCCTACTCCGGGGCCCGGGAGGCGGCCGGGGCAGGCGGGCTTCCTCGGAAGGGTGTGCCCGGGGCGGTCATACGAGTCCCTCCTCTGGGCTGTCGTACTGGTCGAGAAACGGATAGACGCTGTCGCTGATGAAGGCACGGACGGAGAGCATGTTGCTCCGGAGGGTGGCGAGGCCGGTGCGGTCGATGCGCTGGTTGGGGAAAATGCCTTTGACCTCGACGTAGACTTCGTTGAGGCTCTTCTGGAACGACTCGATGGTGACGTGGAGGGTGCCGGGGTGCTCGGGCGTCTCGGGAAGGACGAAGCGCAGGCCGCCGACGAGGATGGGGCGGTTGAAGTGCGGTGCGATACGCCCGGTCTGGCAACAGGCGCGGTCGAGAAGGAACGCGCGGGCGTCGTCGAAGTGGGTGAGGGCGAAGGTGGTGCGGATGGTGGCGGTCTGGATAGCGATGGGCCCGATACCGAGTTCGGCGATGACACGGTCGGCGACGGACTCGGTTTTGTCGAGGAACTCGGCGAGGGACATGTCGCACCATTCCTCGACAATGACGAATCGATCCGGGAGGAACAGGGCGAGGGACTGGGACTTCTTGCCGCGCTTCGAGTAGAACTTGGGGGGCCCGGGCGGGGTGAAATCGGTGCTGTCGTAGGCCGCGCCACGCGTCTGGGACAGTTCGAAATAGAGTCGTTGGAGCGCGGTCTTCTCGTGGCGCTTGGGAGGATGGATGAGTTCGGTGGAGAAATGAATCGGCCTGTCTTCCGCCTGCATGGATGGCCCCCTTCGTGAAACTGCGCGGGCAGTATACGGGCAAACGGGATCGCGCGCAACCGGGGTGCGTGCGGGTTCGACCTTCTACCGTGCCAGGGCCTCGTCGATGACGTCCCAGAGGTCGCGGAGTCCGTGGCGGGTGATCGACGAGTAGGGGACGACGAGGGCGTCGTTATCGAGGCCAAGGTGCTTGCGAATCTGCTTGGGCACGGCGGCAAGTTGGGAGGCGCGGAGCTTATCGACTTTGGTGGCAACGATGAGGGTGGGAACCTGGGCCGTATCGAGGAGGTCGAGCAGTTCGTGGTCGCGCGGCGTGGGCTCGTGGCGGGAGTCGATGAGATGGCAGACGAGGCGGAGGGGCGCCCGGCCCGCCAGGTAGGAGGTGATGACACGCGCCCACTCGGCCTGCATCGCCTTCGAGACCTTGGCGAATCCGTAGCCGGGCAGATCGACGAAGTAGGCGGCGCCGTTTACGTCGAAGAAGTTGACGAGGCGGGTTTTCCCCGGGGTCTTGCTGGTTTTGGCGAGGCCTTTGCGGTTCAGGAGCACATTGAGCAGGGAGGACTTGCCGACGTTGGAGCGCCCGGCAAAGGCCACTTCGGGCCGGCCGTCATCCGGATACTGGCCGCGCGACGCGGCGCTGGTGACAAACCTTGCCGAGACGATCTTCACGGCGTCCGCGACCTCCGGGTGTGGGCCTTGGACTTGGCCTTCGGTGTGGACTTGGCTTTC
>JAFGTL010000645.1 GCA_016934125.1 Candidatus Hydrogenedentota bacterium | reverse complement strand
TCCACCCAGTCGGACCACTCGCCCTCGGCCAATGACAGCGTCTTGCCCGAGGCTTCGATGGCGAGCGTGCGGGCGGAACGATCGGCCTTGACGGTGACGGGCGCGTCGATGTAGGCGCCGGGTTCGCTGCTTTTCTTGCGCGGATCGCGGGCGCCGGGCACGTTTACGCGGGCCGTGTCGCCGTCGAACTTGAGGGGAAGGCGCACGCCGCCGGACACCTTCTCTTCCTCGGCGTAGGCGTCGGAGAGCGAGAAGAAGGTGCTGTCGGTGCAGCGGATATCGGGGACGCCGAGCCCGGACAGCATGATGCCGTGTTTGAGTTCGTCGGGGGGATAGACGAAGGGGACGTTGAGGATCTTGGAGCGGATGCCCGCGTCGTCGGCCACGGCCCAGAAGGAGCGGCCTTTCCGGTAGGCGGTCGAGGAGGCGGGTTTCCGCACGGAACCGTCCGGGGCGAAGTCCGGGTGCGAGGTTTGCCCGGTGCCGATGCCCGGGCGGTAGCGGGCGGGCGTCCGGCGGATGAAATCGTAGATGCCGTGGCCGCCGGGATTCTTGCAGGTGGCGAAGGACGTCCACGCGACGGGCGACTGGGGCGGGATCGTGGAGCCGAGCCGGGCATAGGCGCCGGCGTCGCGCAGCTTGGCGAGGTTGGGCAGTTCGCCCGCCTCGAGCATCTGCTCGACGATGGAGGGCTCGACGCCGTCGAACCCGAGGATGATCACCCGGCCCTTCGGATTGGCCTTCGGGGGCGGCGGGGCCGCCGGTGCGGGGGATTCCTTGGGCTGGGGGGCGGCAGGCGGGGCGTCGCTATCGGGCTGAGCTGCATTCGAGCCGCAGGCCGTGAGCGTGCCGAGGGCGGTGGCGCCGGTTCCGATGAATGCTCGTCGAGATACCTTTTCCACGTCCTTCTTCTTCATGACGATCCTCTGCGGTTGACGTTCCGTGTGGCCTGGTGGACGCTACATCTTGGCCATTCAGTATACCGACTCGGGGCTGGCATCGTAAATCTCACGGTCCCGATGCGGGGAGCTCTTTTTCTGGAACCCAAGCCAGAGCGCGCAGATTCCCGGGGGCGGCTCAGGCGGCACCGGCCGGGGCCGGCGCCGGAATCGGGGCGGTCGCGATGAGTTCTACGCGGTCGGCAGGGAGATTGAGCACGAATCCACGTTTGGGCACGGTGGTGATCAGGCGGGCGCGTTCGGGCAGGGCGGCCTTGATCCGCTCGATGAGGCGCCGTTTCTGGAAGTGCATCTGGTTCGGTTCCACGATGGATTCGCCCCACACCGCCGTGTAGATCGTGTCGTAGGGTACGCATTCGCCCGGGGCCGCGGCCAAGCTGCGGATCAGGCGGTACTGCTTGTCCTGCAAGGGGATAGGGGTTCCATCGAGCCGGATCTCGCCGGGATGTCGATCATCGACCACCAGGACGGGCGGGCCCGCGGCCGGCGGGGGAGGCGCCTCGCCGGCCGCGGCCGCAGCGTTCCGCCTGGCCCAGGCCAGGAGGGTTTCCGCCTGTGCAGGGGCGAGCCATTGGGTGAGCAGGCCGGGCGCGGCCTGCGCCAAGGCCTGGGGCGTATGGAGGCCGCGGGCTTCGAGGGCCGTGACGACGGCGCGCTCGAGCCCGGGCAGGCGCAGGCACGCCAAGGGGAGCGCGTCCGGGCGGACGCCGAAGGCGACGCGGCCGGCCAAGGCGGCCACGCGTTCGATGAAGTCCGTCTGCGCGCCGAATGCGGATGCGATGGCGGTGGCGGCGTCGATGAGCCAGCCGATCTGTTCGGCCGCGGCGATCACTTGGCCCAGCGAGGTGTGGAATTGCTCTTCGAGATCGTAGACGCCCGCCTCGTCGATCCAGTCCGAGAGGAGCAGGGCGACTTTGATGGCGCGCACCTCCTCGAAGAAGGGCATGAGCGTGCAGTTCCGGATGCGGTTGAGGGGCACATCGGCGGCCAAGTCTTCGTCCTGGGTGAGGCGTTTGAGTTGCTCGACGTATCCGGCGTGCTCGTATTCGGCCGAGGTGAGCGAGACTTGCAGCATCCGGCCGTCGTGCGTCATGGCCGCGGCCAGGAGCAGATCGATGTCGCTCCAGCGCCGCGTCTCGGACTCGTGGATCCACTGGGCGAGTTCCTGGGCCGTGGCGAGCGTGATGCCTTTGGCGGCGGCGGCCTGCCCGAAGGGCGTGGCCTCGAGCCGGCCCTCGGCGTTCTTCGTCACCATGCCCGCGTCTACGGCCCGGTTTACGGCCGCGCGCACCCGCGATTCCATCTCCTCGAGCGTGAGCGATTGCGTCCACATCCAGGTGCCCGTGAGCGTGCTCTCGAGAAACCGGCGCAGGGCTTCTTCGGTGGGGCAACAGCGCGAGGCCACGAGGCGCACGACGTGGTTTTCGAGGGGGGTGCGGGCGAGTTGCGGCTCGATCCGTTCCCGTTCGCCCTCGATGTAGCGGCGCCACAACGTCTCCTGATCGAAGGGCGTCGGGGCGATCAGGAGCGAGCGGCCGAAGGCCACCTTGGCGCCGTAGCGTCCGGCCCGGCCGCCCATGTTTTCGTATTCGGCCCGGAGGATGGGCGCCTTCCACGGCATGCCGAACCGGCTGTCGTACTGCCACTTCTCGGCGGTGATGAAAACGTTCTGGGCGGGCAGGTTCATGCCTACGGCGAGCGTGCTTGTCGACACCAGCACCTTGATTTCGCCCCGGCGGAACGCGTCCTCGACGATCTGCCGTTCCTCGCGGCACAGATCGGCGTTGTGGAAGCCGACGCCCCGGGCCAGCGTATGGAGGAGGCAGTCGCGGGAATGGGTCGATTCCAGCCGGCGGATGGCCTCGATCGCATCGGTGCCCGGGGGCAGATCCACCCGATCCGCCAGGAGTTCCGCGCCATGGCGCGATTCGTGCCGCGCCTTGACGAACACGAGGCACGATTGGCCCTGCCCCGCGAAGGCGCACAGGTTTTCCGTGAGGATCTCCCAGGCCGAATCCGAGTACGCGTCGACGAGGGCCTCCTCGCCCTCGGAATAGTCGTTGTAGGTGCGGTAGCGGAACACGCCGTTGTGCAGTACGCCGTATCGCAACTCTACGGGCCGGCGCTCATGGAGCACCAACTCCGCCTTCATCCACTGGGCCAGCTTGTCGGCGTGGCCGATCACGGCCGATAACCCGATCAGGCGCGTGCCCGACTCGAGGATGCGCGTCAAGAGCAGTTCGGCGTCGCCGCCCCGATCCGGATCCGACAGCAGTTCCAGCTCATCCGCGATGATGAGTTCAATCTCCTTGAGCCGTTCCGGCCGGCGCACCAGGAGTTGCGCCAGCTTCTCATACACCACCACCGCAATCGAGAACGAGCCGCTCTCCAACTGGGCATCGAACTCGCGGCGATCGCGCGTCGAGATGATCACCTCGATGCCGTAGGCCGCATATTTCTCCTGGAAATCCGCGTGTTTCTCCTCGGCAAGTGCTTTCAATGGAACGAGATAGACCACTTTCTTCCGGCGGAGCGCCGTCTGCAGCGCCGCCATCTCGCCGATAAACGTCTTCCCGGAACTCGTGGGCGCCTGGATCAGGAAATTCCCCCCCCTCGAACAGCCCATGGCGCCTGATGGCCATCTCCTGAAGCGGCAACAGCGCCTCGCTCTCCCGCTGCTGCCACAACTGGATGATCTCCGGTGGAATGCCGTATCGGAGGAGTTCGGTCATCTTCATGGCATGTCTCCCGCGCCTCGTGTCAGGCTCGCAGGGCATTATACTGAATAAATTAGCAGGTGTCAAGTCCCTGCGCGGGATCGGACGGATCGGACAGATCGGACAGATCGGACGGATTGATTTGCTGCACAAGCGGCAGCCGAGCCGTCAGTCCGCCGGTTTCTTCGAGACAGGCACCGGGGCCGCCTGCGGAGACATGCCGAGGACGAGCGTGTTCCCGGATGCCTCGCCGAGGGCCTGCAGGAGGCGAAGCTGCATCAGGTTCGGGTTGTTCTCGATCATTTTGGCCGCGTTGGCCAGGTTGCGGAGGGCGGCGGTTTCGCCCCGCGCGCGTTCGAGGGCAGCCAGGCCCTCTTTCCTGGCGCTGACGACTTGCGCGAACATCTCCTTGAGCTTGCCCGGGAACATGATGTCTTTGAGATCAACGGAGATCAGCCTGAGTCCGAGTTCGGCGATCTTGGACTCGGTGCT
>JAFGTL010000644.1 GCA_016934125.1 Candidatus Hydrogenedentota bacterium | reverse complement strand
TCGTCGCGCCGCCCGCGCCGGCCGCCAGCGTGCCCGGGGCCACCACCCGCGCCCCGGGCAGCAGCGTCCGCATCTGCTGCGGGCTGATGCGTGCAAGGTCGGACTCGGCCGTGTCGACGTTCACGGCGAGAACGCGAGGGCCGGTGTAACTCGGGGTGAGGGCGTTGATTCGATACAGGCCCGGCTGCCCGGTTCCGCGAAACGCGGCCCGGTTGCCCTGTTCGGACGGCTCGGACAGGACGATGTGCTGGGAGCCGTCCGGGGCGGTGATCTCGATGGAGACGCTGCCCGCCTGGATGGGGAACGCGAATTCGATGGGCTGCCCGACGGTGTGCTCGGCGGCCGATGAATCCTGCTCGCCCGTGAGGTGGGCCACGGCCCGGTGGACGATCGGCACGAAGGATGCCCGCAACGGGAGGCCCGACCACCCGCCATCGCAGGAGGTGGTGAACAGAATTACCGCACCATCGCCGCAGGCGCCCTCCACCACGGCGGGGGCGCCGCCCGCATAGGCCGCGAGAACCCGCATCCGTTCGGCGCCGGAGTCCCCGGTGTTCGTTCCGCCCGCTGTGTCGAGGGCGAAGTAGGTGCCGGTGCGCACGAACGAGAGTTCCTTGGCGGCGCTGCCCGCGAAGAGATCGAACAGGTTGTGCGAGAAGTCGATCTCGTCCCAGGTGGCCCGGGCGTCATCCGGCATGGTGCGAAGCTCACCGAGCCGGGCGGGGAGCAGCGCGGGCCCGTTGGCGTCCGAGGCGCCCAGGAGTTCGTTGTACATCGGGGCCGTCACGTCGGGGCCCAAGAACATCAGCAGTCCGCCGCCGGCGCGCACGAAACGCCGTAGAGCGGCCGCGCCGGGCGCGGTGAGGCCGGGCAATTGGCCCGCAACCACGACGGCGTAGTCGCCAAGCTCCATCGCGGGCAATTCATCGCAGGTTACGGAGAACGTCTGGAGCGGTGAGGAGCCCGCCTCGAGCGCCGCCTTCAGGTAGAAGACGTCGTCCGGGCCGCGCGGCCCGCCGCGCCTCGCGCCGACAATCAGGACGGACGCCTCGCGGCTTCGGGAGACGGACACGTATCGGACGTCGTCCAGGGGCAGGCTGTCCGGCGCCGCCTCGACACAGCCGACAGCCTCCTGGCCATCGAGCAGGGCCTGTTCAAGGGCGATTCGCGCGGCCCCCCGCTCGGTGATGCGTGCCGTATCGGCAGCCCGTAGTTCGCCGCCGCGTTCGCCCATCCGCAACGAGAGCGCCACGTCGCGCGGCACGCGGCCGAAGTTCCGGACATCGACCACGGCCCGCAGTTCGCTCGCCCCGGCCCCCGGGCGAAGGCCCGTGGCCACCTTCTCGACGGCTGTGTTCTCGGGCTCCTCCCCGCCGCAGTCCACGACGATGATTTCGAGTTCTTCGTCCCCGAGTCGGGCGAAGTCGTCGCCGGGCGCCACGTCCTGCCACGCGATCTTCTGCAAGTCGGTGAGGACGTACAGTTCCCGGTTGGGCCAAGGGGACGAGGCCAGTGCGCCCGCGGCCCGCGAGATGGCCGGGCCGGCCGCCGCGGCCGACGCGCTCACCGTGGCCGACATGGCCGACTTCTTGAGTTCGATCATGCTGGGCGTCAGTTCGGGAAGCTCGCGATCGCTGTTGGCGGCGAAGAAGAACAGCGCCGCTTCACTATCCTTCGGGAGCGATTCAACGATACCCGCCGCGGCGCGCCGGGCGCGCTCGAAACTGGTTTCGCCCCCGTGCCGGTATCCCATGCTGAATGAATCGTCGACGATGACCGCGGCGTGGACGGGGGCGTCGGGTGCGGCTCGGCGGTGCCGGAGCACGGGCCCGGCAAAGGCAAAGGCGAGCAGGAGCAGCAGCGCGCAACGGAGCAGGAGCATGATGAGTTCCCGCAGCCGCTCGCGCCGGGCTACGCGGTAGTTGGACAGGCGCAGGAACATGAGCGTGCTGAACGGATGGACTTTGGCGCGGCGGCGGTGGATGAGATGGATGATGAGCGGGATCGCGGCCGTGGCCGCGCCCGCCAGGAACAAGGGCGTCAAGAACGCGAGTCCAACCATCTCCTACACCATCCGCCAACGGACGCGGCACGGGCCGGCCCGCCTGCTTCTATCCCAGTCGCGCCCGTTTCGTCAGGTATCGCAGCAACAGGCGGTCATAGGGGGTCTGGGTATCGATATCGACGTAGTCCACGCCGCTGTCGGCGCAATCGCGGCGGTACGTATCGATGAATTCCTGCATCAAGTCCAGATACTCGGCCCGGACGGCCGCGGGTTCCACCTGGAGGCGCGCCCCGGTTTCGAGATCGCGGAACTCGGACAGATCGTCGAAAGGGAACGCCAGTTCGGCGTGATCGAGCAGGTGGAACACGATGGCCTCGTGTTGTTTGTGCCGGAAATGGCGGATGCCCCGCAAGACGCTCCGCGGATCGTCGAACAAGTCGGAGATGACGATAATGAGCCCGCGGCGTTTGAGGTGGTTGGCGAGGTTGTGGAACGTCGTGGCCACGCTGGTGGGGGCGCCGGCCTGGAGCCCTTCGAGGTGGCCCAGGAGCCGGTTGAAATGGGTGGGCGTGCTCCGGGGCGGCAGCAACGTGCGGATATCGCGATCGAACACCACGAGGCCCACCGAGTCCTGCTGCTTGATCATGAGATAGGCCAGCGCCGCGGTGAGATAGCATCCGTACTGGAGCTTGGTGAGGGCGCCGGAACCGTATCCCATGGACGCGCTCGCGTCGAGGAGGATGTAGGCGCGGAGGTTGGTTTCCTCTTCGTACTGCTTGACGTAGAGGCGCTCGGAGCGGCAGTAGGCGCGCCAATCGATGTGCCGCAGATCGTCGCCCTTGACGTAATCGCGGTGTTCGGAGAATTCGAGGCTGAATCCGTGATACGGACTGCGGTGCAGCCCGGAGATGAACCCTTCCACGACGCTGCGGGCGATGAGCGTCAGGTTGCCGAGCCGGGCGGCCACGGCCGGATCGAGGTATTGGTGCGCTTGCGCCATGGTGCAGTCCGGCAGGGGCGCGCCCTACCGGTAATCCTTCTCCGAGGGTTGGGGAATCGTCTTCAGCAACCGGGCGATGATCTTATCGGCCGTGAGGCCTTCGGCATCGGCGTTGAAGTTTGTGAACAAGCGGTGCCGCAGCACCGACGGGGCTACGTTCCGGATGTCGGTGCAGGTAACCGCATACTTGCCCGACAGCAGCGCCCATGCCTTGGCCCCGAGGATCAGGTATTGCGCCGCCCGCGGCCCCGCACCCCAGGCCAGGTACTCGTTGACGAAATCGGGCGCGCCGTCGCGGTTCGGGCGCGTGGCCCGGACGAGGCGCGTCGCGTATTGGACGACGTGCGGCGTCACGGGCACCTGGCGCACGCTCCGCTGGAGCGCGAGAATCTCGTTCGCGCCCATCACCACCTTCACCTGGGGTTCTCGATCCGAGGTGGTGGCGTTGACGATCTCCATTTCCTCTTCTTCGGCTGGATAGTCGATGAACACGTTGAACATGAAGCGATCCTGCTGGGCTTCGGGAAGCGG
This sequence comes from Candidatus Hydrogenedentota bacterium, assembly GCA_016934125.1. Classification (GTDB taxonomy): domain Bacteria; phylum Hydrogenedentota; class Hydrogenedentia; order Hydrogenedentales; family SLHB01; genus JAFGTL01. The sequence continues at coordinate 10,435 of JAFGTL010000644.1, read as the reverse complement.
ATAGGTGCCCTCCTGCTCGATGGGGTTCTGCGTGGCCAGCACGAAGAACGGCAAGGGCAGCGGATACGTCTCGCCGCCGGCGGTGACATGGGATTCCTGCATGGCCTCGAGCAGGGCCGCCTGCGTTTTGGGCGGGGTGCGGTTGATCTCGTCCGCCAGGACGATATTGGCAAACACCGGGCCGTGGAAGAACTTGAAGAACCGCCGCTTCGTCTCGGGATCTTCCTCGGCGATGTCGGTTCCGATGATGTCGGAGGGCATCAGATCGGGCGTGAACTGGATCCGGCTGAACTTCAAGTCGAACACTTGGGCCAGCGTGCGGACAATGAGCGTCTTGGCGAGGCCGGGCACGCCCACCACCAGGCAGTGGCCGCGGGCGAAGATGGCCATGAGCATCTCGGTGATCACGCGCCGCTGCCCCACCACCACCTTCTCCATTTCCGCCATCACGCGTTTGTAGGCGTTCCTGGCGTACTTGGCCGCCTCCAGATCGGCCCCGTTTTGGGCCCCGGCGGGATTCCCCGCTTCGCCCTGTGCCGCCACAGGCGGCCGGGAGAGTTCGCTATCGCTCATGCTTCACAGTCCCTTTCGCTTCGGTTGGTATCCAAGGCCGTCCCTACCCCCGCATGGCTGCAGGGCGCCGGATCCGAGGCGCAGCGCGGCGCCGTGGGCGCCTCAGTGGGTGAGGGCATACATGATGGCGTTCATGCCGATCTCAAGGCTGTCGGCCTGGGCGATACCGTCCACAAACGGATGCTCGACGCCTTCCCATCCATTACCCAGATCCGACGGGCTGTACACAACCGCGTACGCGCCGTCCACGCGAATCCCGAGCAACTCGGGTGGCGCGGCTTCGCCTCGCAGCGTGAATCGGACATTCTTGATCTTGTGGAGGCACGAGAAGAAGGGATCGGCCGGATCGATGGGTTCGAGGGGGCGGTCGGGAAAGACGCGCTGGAGTTCGCGCCGGAACGCCTGATCGAAGGCCTTCCGGCTGCAGCAGGCATCCGCCAGGAGGAAGCCTCCGTTGGTGAGGTAATCGCGCAGGTTCACGACCTCCGGCTCGCGGAACGCGAAATCGTGGTGCCCCGTCATGTAGATGAAGGGCGCATCGTACAGGTTGTCCTTGGCCGCATCGATCTCATGGCGGACGAATCGCACGTCGATAGACGACTCCGTCTCAGTGGCCTTCAGCAGGTTGGCCACGGCAGAGGGATCCGGATCCCAGTCGCCGTCGTGGATGAGCTGGCCGAGCACGAACCGATCGCCCGCACCGCCGCCCTTCTCGTAGTAGCTCTTGCTGGCCACGAGAAACCGGCCCAGTTCCTGGTTGGCGAGCATGTACGACAGGAGGTTCGTGCCGAGCCGCATGGCGTCAAACGGCTCGATCCGGGCGCCCCGATCGTGAACGTGGCCGTCCCATCCACAACTCAAGTCATGACGCGTGAACAGGACGCCCGCCCGGCACCCGATCTCGACGCCGAAGATCTCGGGCGCGGCCTTCTTCACGACGGTGGCGCCCTCTTGATAGGTGACTTCGTCGGTGGTGTAGAACGCCCGATACAGCCCATGATCGGCGGGAAGGGGCGCGAACCGGCGTTGCGGGAACGCCTGCTTGATGAACTCCATGAATCCTTCCACAAACGGCGGGCTGCCGCAGCACGCGTCTCCGAGCACGGTGCCCCCGGCGAGCACGTAATCCCGGATCCGCTCGTGGCTGCCGGGCGGCGCCTCGAACCGGTGATGGCCCGTCACGTAAAGGATGGGGTTCTCCCGGGGATCCAGTGTTTCGATATCGGGCCCGACGAGTTGGTGCCGGTAACGGATTCCGAGCTTCGGCCCGGCGAACTGGAGCAGCTTCGCCGCGTCCGCCGGATCGGATTTCCAGTCCAGATACGTGTACGTCCGGCCATCCGGGGCCGTGGCCGTGCGTTCCTTGCCGTACTGCAGCTTGGCAATCAGCACCGGCGGGGCGGGCGGCCGCTTGCGTTCGGTGCGGCGCAGGGGCGTCACCGGCAGCGGCAGCGGGGCAAACGACTCGCCCCCCTTGATGCGGTGCGGCTTCGCAGGAGGCGGCGCGCCGCACGAGATCGCCTGGGCAGCGGCTTGGGCGGACTCCACCCCGGCGGCCACGGTGAGAATAAACGCCCGCCGACTGAATCTGCGACGCTTCATAGCTCTTCCCTCGATAACTGGGCCCACTGCGCCGTCTACACCCGTGCATGATAGGCAACCGGCCCCGTGAAGGCAAACGACACGGGAGGTGCGGCACGCCTGGCGCGCGAACACCTGTAGGTGTAACACCACCGAAAGGGAAATGGCCCCCAATAGCACGGCGCAGGGGCGCTAACCCCTTGTCAGGCCGGTACTTGGCGAGAAAGGCCACCGGCCGACGCAGGCCGGGCTACGGCCGCCCGATCGCCTTCGAGAAGGCCACACACCGTCCGGCCTCGCTGAATCCCGCCGCTTCATGGAACGCAATGCTGGCGTTGTTCCCGATGCCCGTGTCGGAGCCCATCTCGGTGCATCACCGGGCCTTCATCAACTCAACGATTGCACTCGGCCGGCCCCTGAGTGCCTGCGCGATCTCGACACAACCGCTGTATCCGCAATTCCGGCAGATGTCGGGGTTGACAACATCCCGGCAGCAGGTGAACAAGCGCTGTCCGGCGTACAATTCGATTTGCCTGATCGGCCGTTTCCAGTCATTGGCGCGCAAGGCCCGGTATGCGGCCTTCGAGAGAACGATGGGGTATCCCTGCCGCTTCAGACGCCAAAGCCGATCCAGCACGTCAAGCCGCTCGTTGCCGGTGAGTCCGTATTTGGCGACGATGTCCGGATTGTGTGTCAGCAGATTGAACGTGATGCGCGAAAACAGTCCTGTCGCCGCGATCTCGTGGATCGCGTCCTCGAGATCCTCCGCGCTCGCTTTGGAGAGCGTAATAGACGCGACGACGGGCGCGTTCGCCTCTCGCACGTGCTCGAGGATCGCGTCATAGGTATTGGCCCGGATGGCGTTGTGGGCCTCCCGCGTCCCGTCAATGGACACGATGAACGTGACGCTCTCGGCGTCGAGAGGGAAGGTGCCGTTGGTGAAGACGGCGATGTCCACGAAGCCGAGTTCCCGGGCGTAGGAGAGCACGTCGCCGATGGCGGCTCCGTCGCTGCACCAGAGCATGGGCTCGCCGCCGGTGATCACCAGCGCGCGATGGCCTCGCCCGTAGGCGGCGGACAATACCGCCCACACCTGGGCCCGATCGAGATCGTAGCGCCCGGTGTTCTTGCTGGCGCAGTAGAAGCAGTCCAGGTTGCACTTGTCGTTGATCACCAGAGTCATCAGGTAAGGGCGAACGCGGCGGAACAGGAAGGTGTCCGCCGCGAAGGAGACGTAACTCCGGAATCGTTTCAGAGCCTGACTTCCTCGGGCCATGGTTCTCTCCGGCACGCCCCCCACAGGTGGTTGATGTAACTGAGGCTATACTCGTTCTGCAGGCGATGAATCCAGTACGCGCCCGGCTTCGTGACTCGGTATCCGCCCTGCGTTCGCTCGAGCAGCCCCGCGAGCATCAACGGCCGGAGCAGCAGGCCGAACTCCGCGTCCAGCGAGGCGTCCGGCCCAAACACATCGCGAAACCGGGCCTGGCTGATCTCGAGTTCGTACACGCGCCAATAGAGCCAGTAGGCCATCTCGATGCGGCGGTTGACGGGCATGGACGCGGCGACGGGCCGTTCCGCGGGCAGTGTGTCGGCGTAAGCCCGGACATCGAAGGTGTTCACGTAGAAATCGGTGCCCGTCATGGACGCGGCGCTCGGCCCGAATCCAATGTAGTGATGCCGGGTAATGGAGCTGAACTTGCCCCTTCCCGGCCTCAACCAGCTCCAGACTGCACAACGAGGCAACCCCTTCTCATCGCAGTGTTCGTCGGTGAAGTCCAGCATGGCCTTGACGGTGCGATGGGCGGGGCGTGCCACCTGCCGAATACCCTGTGCCGCGCCGAGATCGGAATACGGGAAAGAGAACATCGGGTAGGTGCTCAGTTGATCGACGCCGAGCCCAACGACGGCCTCGACGTCGGCTTGCCATTCGGCCAGTGTCTGCCCCGGCAGGGCGAACATCAGATCCGCGTTCACCGACGCGAATCCCATCGCGACGGCACGGCTGACCGCCGCCGGCCCAACCCGGCCGTCGTGGCTGCGCCCGATCCGCTCGAGAATCGCGTCCGATGTGGACTCGACACCGATGGACAAGCGGGTTACGCCGGCCTCTCTGAGCGCCGAGAGGCATTCCGCGTCCATGTTCCCGGGATGCAGCTCGATGCAGATGTCGTCCATCGGCCCGAGCCGTTCACGCAGGTGCTTGAGGATGGAGACGAGGCCGGGCCAGTTCACCGTTGGCGTGCCGCCGCCGATGTAGAGAGAGGTGAACGGCTGGCCGCCGATGTACGGCGCGTACAGATCGATCTCCTGTTTCACGGCGCGCTCGTAGGCGGCGAAGAGGCCCTCATCGTATTCAACGCGGTTGTACGGGCAGTACGGGCACAGGTTCTTGCAGAAGGGGACATGGAGGTATAGCCCCGGCGATCGGAGCGCGCCCGGCCATTCCGGCTGGACACGTCGCATGCGGAACCGCCTGGCCCGGCCCGTGACGGCCCGTTGCACCATGGGCTTCCATATGGCTTTGACGATGGACATCGGCCGGTTCTCCCGCGCAGGGATCCTGGCCACCGGCCCGAGCCCCGCCGCGGTGCGGTTCGCACCACCTGACTCTCCCTCGTATGAAAGCGACGCCGTCAGTCCTGACAAAGCCCCGAACTCATCGAGATCGGCGTCGGGTATCGCAGAACAACCCAGTACGTGGATATGATGAACGTGACGATCGTGGCCACCTGGATCGCCATGGCTCCTTCAGGCGGCAAGACGCCAATCGACAGCGCAGAAAACGCAACCAACAGCGAGAACTCGCTGGATTGAGCCAGGCGCACGGCGAGTTCCCTGCGCAGTTCCTCCGATTCGCCGGTACCCGACGCGGAATACGCACGCCGCGCGAGTCTGCAACTCCACAGGACCCTGGAGAAGCGCCCTGAGAACTCTGTCATCCAGCCTGCCAATAGGCTCTGAACAGCCCGTCAGGCTGGCGGCTGAGTCCGAGAACGATGGTCAGGCGCCTCGCCGCATCGCAGCGGATCGAAAAGCGCTATGTGGCTTTCTCCAGCGTTCGCTCGTCGGTGCGTTGGCGACGCGAAAGAACAAACAGATCGCGAAGTGCCTGTTCGCCAGGGGCCTCAAGCCATCTCTTCTCAAACTCCGCCGACTGGCAGACCTGCGCGATGGCTGCCAGGCAACGGAGGTGGAAATTGCGTTCCTGTGGCGGGCCAGCAAGCACGATCACCGTGTGCACGATGGCGTTATCGTCGGAGAAACGAATGCCTTGCTTGCACCGTCCGAGGAGTATCTCGAAAGCGTCTGTGCCCTCGACGACAATGTGGGGAACAGCCAAGTGCGGCGCGAGGACCGTAGAACTCTGCTCCTCGCGAGCGCTCAGAAGCCTGCGCAGGGGGTCTTCCTCAAAGCCCAGGCGCACTGCCAGGGCCTCCGCAGCTTCGGCGAAGAACGCGTCTCTTTCCATCGGGCCGTCCAGATCAAGCACGGGGCAGCGCTCGATAATCCCGTCGAAACGGTCCACAACGATCTCGTCGCGCTCACGGACGACCTCCTTAAGTTCCGCATCGAGAGCGCCGTCGACCAGTTCTCGGGCCGTCAGCCGCTGCAAGACATGAAGCAGGGCGGATTGGCGCTGGACGCGGGCCCGTCCATAGAACCAGTACACGCAGAAGCCCGCCATCGCCAAGAGGGCGCTGATCGCATACACCTCCTCGCGCATCTCCAGGATGACAAAGACAAAGCCAGCCAGTCCCGCCAGTTGTAGCCAGGGATAGAGCGGTGCGCGGAAGGTCGGTCGGTAATTCTGAAGGAGGCTTTCCCGTAACACAATCACTGAAAGAAGCGCGAGCATATTCGTCAGGATCAGCCCGATGGAGGCAGACTCCACAAGGATGCGGAGATTCACAAAGAGAGGCAGAATCACGCAGCAGCCCGTAACAAGAACGGCGACATACGGGGTATGGAACCGGGCGCCCACCGCGCCGACCGATGGCGGCAACACCCCATCACGGCTGAGAGCCAGCAGGTAGCGGGAGCCAGCCAGGATCCCTGCGTTGGCGGTCGTGAGAAAGGCCAGCGAGGCCGCGACGCCCATTGCCACGCCGCCGGCGCGGCCCATGACTGCAGATGCGCCCTCCGCAATCGGGGTGAGCGAGCCTCGCAGTACGTCGGCTTCGACGACTCCTACCGTCACGGCGACCATGAATGCGTAGCAGATCCCGATGAGGACCAGCGAAAGAATCATGCCGGCGGGGATGGTGCGGCCGGGGTTGCGGACTTCTTCGGCCACACTCGCCACCTTGAGCAGCCCGCCATAGGCAACGAACACAAAGCCCGCAGTTGAGAACACGCTGACCATCCCCCGGGGCGCGAGTGGCTCGTAGTTGCTGAAAGAAACGGCAGGCAGACCGTACAGGATGTAGACGACCATCAGCCCCAACAATCCGAGAACGAGAGCGACCTGAAGACGGGCCGCCGCCTTCACGCCGACCAGGTTGACCCCGACAAACACGATCCCGAGTACGACCCCGCTGACACGAATATCAATCGGCAGTACGAGCCGGATCACCGCGGCCATTCCGACCAGGGCAAAGGCGCTCTTGAGCGAGAATGAGACCCAATTCAACACCCCCGCCATCGTGCCAATGGCCGGGCCCATGGCCCGCGTGATGAAATAATAGTCGCTTCCCGCCTTCGGCATGGCCGTGGCCAGTTCGGCCGTAGACAACAGGCCGGTGGCCGCGAGCACGCCCGCCAGCAGATACGAGAACACAACCGATGGCCCGGCCCTGTCGTAGGCGAGTCCGGGGAGCACGAAGATCCCCGAACTGATCATGGCACCGGAGGCGATGCAGAAGACGTCGATCATCCCAAGGCGCTTCTTCAACTCCATTGTGGCCACCTCTTCATCTGAAGAACCTGAGACACAAGACTCGGCACCCGGGCGTGCCGGGCAGGCTATCTAAACAAGGTTGCTACTGATATCGTTCGTTACAGAAGGGCCTCTCCGGTGAGGCGCGGTCGCATTTCTAGATTGGCGACACGAATCCCTTTGGTTTGACCCCCAGAACCGAGCAGTCCACTTGCCTCAGCACGGTCTCGGCAGTCCTGCCCATCAGAAACCCAGGAACTCCTGTGCGCGTCACGGTCCCCATGATGACGAGATCGACGTCTTCGTCCCGTGCAACCTCCGGTATTGTCGTTCCCGGATCGCCAGGAACATACCGAACATCCATTTCGCCACAGTGCTTCTCGAACTTCCCGATGAACTCCCGGCTGCTCTTGAGGCGCACCATCTGGATCCGCTCCATATACTCCGAGTACTCACGGGATTCCAGTTCCGTTGCCAGGAACGTCTCTCCGATTGACTCGTACGCGCGCACCACATACAGCTTGCACTGCTCCCGCACCGCGAGAGAGGTGGCCAGCTCGAGAATCCTCGTGTTGAGCGCATTCCTGACTTCATCGTCCCCCGGAACCGGATCGACCGCCGCGAGTACGCGCCTGAGCGGCTTCTCAGGCCTTGACTTGACAAGCCAGACCGGGCACGGACACTTGCGAAGAAGATGCATATCCGTGCTTCCGATCGCGGGCTTCGCCAATGCCGTGTCCACCTCCAAGTCCTTGAGCACAAGGTCATGTGATTCCGCTTGAACCTCTCGGATGATCTCGATGAAGGGCTGCCCAACAAGGACGTCACTACTCACCGAGAGGCCGTCCGCGCGCAGCGGGGCCGCCACCTCCTCGACACGGCTTCTGGCCCCTTGCAGAGCAACACCTTCCCAGTCCTGCACTCTGGAGGGGAGCAGGGCGCGAGTCCAGAGAGGCAGGCCTTCATGGACGGTGACCACCCTCAGGACGGCTTCGTTGCTCCGCGAGAGCTTCACGGCCTGCTCCAGCGCGGGATGATCGCGATTCCCGGGATCCAGGCACACGAGGATGTTCTTGAATCGCCTCACGGCTTGCCACCTCTCGCTTCAGTCATCAATCCGGACGCCGCCGCCGAACGATTGCGCCCCCCTGGCCACGCGCACTCAACCGCCATTTCCCATGTGACGCAGCCTGGCCGACGCTTTCCCGTCGGCCATTGTAATCCCTCTCGCTGGTGTCTTCAATCCCGCGAATCGATCCAGTCCCGCGGAACCGGACAGACGGGCGATCAGCGCCCGCGGGAATCGCTCGATCCACGCAGACATGCAGAACGGGATCATGTCCCCCGGCGACAAGACGACGGACGCGCGGGAAGCGGAGATGGCCTAGAGTCGATAGGTGAAGCGGAAGACGGTGCCCTCGTCCTTGCCGGTGGTAAAGGCCACCTGGCCGCCCAGGACGTCCTCTCCGAACAGCTTCATCGAATACGTGCCGACACCTCGTCCGGCCTGTTCCTTGGTGCTGAAGTTGCGCTGGAACACCCGCCCGGCCACGTCGGGGGGAATCTCCTGATCGTTCCACACGCAGAACGACACGGAATCGCCCTGCCGCTCGGCCCAGATCCGGATCCGGCCGCCTTCGGTGGTGGCTTCGAGTGCGTTGATCACCATGTTGCACAGGACACGCAACAGCAACGCGATGTCCGTCGTGAAGGTGACTGCCGGAGGCTGCCCGGGGAAGTCGATGCTCTTGCCTTGTGCGGCGGGATGGTTCAGGAAAAACAGGCGCAGCTCTTCCAGCACCTGCCCCGCAGTGAACTCGTGCCACATCGGCTGATACGTGCACGATTCCGTCTCTGTCAGACACCGTTGAATGGCCACTTCTCGAGACAGGCGCACTGACGCGCGGTGAATGGCCTCGGACAACTCCGAGGGGACGTCGTCAACCAACAGCTCACTGGCCGCCATGAGCATATTGAGCATGTTGTTGATGTCGTGGAAATAGGCCCGCTCCAGGGCCGCCCTCTGCTGCTGATGCGTGATATCCTGCAGGAACAGCAGAAGGAATCGCTTGCCGGCAATCCGGATCGGGCACGATCGGACGAGCAGCGCCATATCCACGCTCTTGGCGCCTCGACGCGTCGACAACGCGCAGATCCGCTCGACAGGCCTGTCCTCCCCGAGGCTCGCTACGATCGCGATGGCCGCGCCACAACTCGCACAGAGCCTGCCGGTGCCGCACCCGGCGGCTTCGTCGTGTGCGTGGATGCATTGGACCGCCTCGCCCGGGCGCAATCCCAGGGCCTGTGCCGGATCGTCGATGCCCAGCATCGCCAGGAAGGAGTCGTTGACAGCCACAATCTGGCGGTGCTCGTCGAGAACTGCCAGGAGGCCGCTGATCGAGTGGAGCAACCCGGACATCACCGGATTCTTGCTCACGAGACTGATCTCAGCGGCGAGTTCCTGATCGGACGCCCGCTCTGGGGACGCGAAGTAGCTGTCCATTGTCTGGATTCCCTCTGAGCCACTCTGGCGCAAACCCATGATATCAGCTTCCCGCTTCTTCGGACAGACTTGGACGTGCCGCTCATTGTACACCATGGAGCGCGGATCTCGGATATCCGATCTCGACGCGGATGGTGGCGCCTGAAACGCGTGCTCGTCGCGCGCGAGTCATTTCGGCGATGGGTGATGGGCGATTTGACTTGGCTGATGGAAACCTGTATCATATCGACACATAGAGCCCGCCGCCTGGGTGGCGGGCGCGTTTTTCGTAGGCAGGCGCCTACACGATGCTCACCCCTGACTTGGGTTTCCCACCTGGTGTGTCGTCTCCCACTTCGCCGGTGCTGAGCATACACAATCAGTCTTGGCCCGCCCTCGGACGGCAGGACGAAAGGGAAACTCGATTGTCATTTCATGATTACGGGATCGATCCGCGCTGTCTCCGCGTTCTCAAGGGCCAGCGCATCACCGAACCAACGCCTGTCCAGGCGGAAGCCATCCCCCCGGCGCTCGAAGGCCGCGACGTCATCGCTATCGCACAAACCGGCACCGGCAAGACCCTGGCCTTCGGCTTGCCGTCGCTGACACGGCTCGCGGCCGCGAAGCCGGGAGGCAACCGCATGCTCGTGTTGACTCCCACGCGCGAGCTGGCCATGCAGGTGCACGAAGTCCTTCAACTCGTCGGCAAGGCCCTGGGCCTGCGCGCCCTGGCCGTCTACGGCGGTGTGGGTATGGACGCACAAGCCAAGGCCCTGCGCCGCGGCGTGGATATCGTCGTGGCCTGCCCGGGCCGGCTCCTCGACCACATCAACCGCGGCAACGCCCGGTTCGACGATCTGTCGATCCTGGTGTTGGACGAGGCCGATCGCATGCTGGACATGGGATTCCTGCCCGATATC
>JAFGTL010000643.1 GCA_016934125.1 Candidatus Hydrogenedentota bacterium | reverse complement strand
CCGGCCTGGTCAGGCCTTGCGGCGCGGGGTGCACGGAAGACACCTCAGGTGTCCCCGATGCTCATATCCGGAGCCGCAAAGGCGATGGCCAATGCCGAGAGGGGGATTCGGGAGCCGTGTGTCAAACGCCGCCTCGACGTGCGCGCACGGAGCGAGCGCCCGAGGTGCGCCTCCCGGAGGCGGTACGCGGAGGGGGTACGCGGCGGGAGCGTCCGGTACGGACGCTACGAGAATAGCCCACCGTTTCGAACGGTGGGAATCCAGCCCGCCCCCTTCAGTCAGTCCCGGCGGGACGGCTGACTCCCCGGTGTGGGCCGGGGTCTGCGCCGGAGCGAGCGCGCACGGAGCCAGCGACGCGCCCAAAGGGCGCGCACGCGCCCGAAGGGCTACGCGCTCGGCGGGAGCCAGCGCACACGGAGCCAGCGACGCGCCCGAAGGGCGCGCGAGCTCCGTCTTCGCGGCGAGATTGAGTGCGATTTGCCCCGAATGGACACCGGTTGTGTCTCGTTCCGTAGCGGGGCATAATCGGCTCTGACAACCAACGGCCACGGCCGGCCAAGGCGCGGCCAGGAGGGTGGACTCGTGGGAATCGGCGCTGTGCTACTCAGAGTGGCTGCCGCCGCGGCGCTTGCCGTCGCCGTCATGTGCCTGCCGGGGCGCGCGGCGCGGGCCGCGGCCGATCCCGTCGAGAAAGCGCCCCCGAAAGCGGGGCGAACCGTGGGCCCGCCCCTGTCCGATACGCTGCCCGAGGCCTTCACACAATTGCCGCGATTCGGCGCCATCGAGTGGACGACGCGGCGGCTGCCGTGGGTGGCCCCCGGGCCGGACGCGGGCGTAAGCGGCATGGGCATGGTGGCCCATGAGGGCATGCTGTACGTCTGCGGCGGCTTCATCCCGGCCGGGGACGGCTCGGGAGACGAGGCCAGCCACCGGACGTCCCGGTGGGCGTGGCGATACAGTCCCGCGGACGACCGATGGGATCGGTTGCCAGATGCGCCGATCCGGCGGGAGTACGTGCGCGCCATCGCGGCGCAGGACGCCGTCTATCTCGTGGGCGGCGCGTGCCAATACAAAGGGCAACCGCCCGGCTACCGCGCCCACGGCGATTGCGTCCGGCTCGATCTCACCGCCCGCCCGCCCTCCTGGCACGCCCACAGCACGCTCAAGGTACCGCGGACGCACATGGCCGTGGGGCATGCAGCGGGCCGTCTCGTGGTCGCCGGCGGAAACGAATACGACATCGCGCAGAAGGGCTACGGCCCCGGGACAATTCGCGCCACCACCGAAACGCTCGACCTCGCTCAACCCGGTGCGGGATGGCGCGAGGCGGCACCTATGCCGGGGCCGCGGGGATGGGCGGCATCCGTGGCGACGGACAGCGCACTCTACGTCTTCGGCGGGCTCACCTGGACGGAACCGGACACGCCCCGGGGCGTGCGGCAGACGCTCCGCTACGATCCCGCAGCGGATCGGTGGGAGACGCGGACGCCGCCGCCGTTGGCTGTGTCCGCGTGGGAAGGCGCGCTCTACGCCGGCCGGTACGCCATCCTGGTGGGCGGCGTTGAACGCCGAGAGGGCGCGGCCCCGGCCTCCCTCGTGTGGTGCGATCTGGCATGGGCGTACGATCTCGAAGGGGACAGGTGGCTCCAGATCGAGGGCGCGTTGCCGCCCGGAGCGGTGTTCAACGATCCCGGCGTCGCGGTGATCGGCGACACGATCTACGTGGCCGGTGCGGAAGGCCCGTACGGCAGCCACTACAACTACTTCCTGGCCGGCCGGATTAAGAAGAACCGGTAACGGCGTCTTGTGGCCACGCCCCAGAACGTCTGGTAGCGAAGGGCGGCGCGCAGGGAGACAACGAGGAGGGGGCAAGAAGATGATGAGTCCAGGCGGAGTGGTGTTGACGGCAGCCTGCGGAGTCCTTTTCTGCACGAGTGCATCGGCCGGGCGCCTGACAGTGCACGATTTCACCTTTGAAGGGCCCCTGGGTTCGCAGGGCTCAACCATCGAGGAGGTCGGCGAGAATCACTTCCGCGTGTCTCTTGGCCATGCCCCCGGGCACGAGGACTGGAACAACAAGCTCCAGTTCACGATCCTGCGCAACGCCAAGGGCAAACGACTCGTGCTCGACGTCGTGTTCGAGAAGGGCCGCCCCCGGTACTACACGCTCAACGAGTACGCGGGCTCGTTCTCCTACGACGGATCGAACTGGCAGCCTATCCACTGGGAGGTAGGCGGCGACGCCGGCTGCAAACAGGACACGCTGCGGTTTCCCGAATTCACCGGGGATACGGTGTACGTCGGGCATCAGGTGCCCATGTCGTACGAAGATCTGGTGCGGCTGGTGGAGGGGTGGCGGGCGAATCCCTGCGTCACCGTGCACGTGGTCGGGCAGTCGCTCGAGGGCCGCGACATCTACCGCCTCGAACTCACCGCCCCGGACAGCCCCTATCCGCCCGAGAAGCGGTGGGTGCACTACTTCGCGAACCAGCATCCCGGGGAACACAACTCCCAGTGGCGGATGGCCGGCGCCATCGACTGGCTCCTCAGCGAGACCGGCCGCGATTGCCTCGAACGGAGCATCTGCCACTTCGTCGTCATGATGAGCCCCGACGCGCCCTCCAAGGGTTGGTACCGCGTCAACGGCCAAGGCTTCGACATGAACCGCACCTACGTCCCCGGCGGCGCCGACAAGGACAACCAGGCCCACGAGGCCTACATCGCCCAGCGCGATCTCGAAGGACTCATGGCCTCGGCCACGCCGCCGACCACTGCGTGGAGCATGCACACCTGGGGCGGCGCCGTCGACCCGCGCATCATTCCCGGGCCCGAGATGGGCGATGCGGTCGGCTCCTGGGAAGAGCTGGCCGCGCGCATCAAGCGCAACGATCCCAACGGCCTGTTCCAAGAGATGCAGCGCTGGCCCTGCAAAGAGGAGAAGGGCAACCAGTGGACCGAAGGCACGCACCTTCAGTTCGGCATCACCTCCGTGCTCTGTGAGGGCGCGGGCGCCATCTACACCAAGCAGGACAACGTCGATTCCGGCGCCATCCTCATGCAGTGCATCGCCGAGCATTACGCGGGCGTGAAACCCTAGGGCATATCATCGACAGGCGGTGCGCGGCCGCCCCGGCAAGTTGGCTCCAGCGTTCGCCAGTATGATATTTCGCGGATTCGTATTACTGTTTGCATGGCCAGGCCACCGTGGACTAAGATCGGCAATTGCGGAACGTAGCACGGGAGCACGGCCGGCGGAGCCGGCCGGTGCGATCCCGGCCGGGAGGTTTCTTCATTTGCCGACTCGGAGCAGTAGACATCTGGGCATGCCCGCCGCGCGGCTGATTGCGGCGGCCGTTGTCATGGCCTGTGCGGCGTCGTGCGGCCGGCCCGAGCCCGGCATCGTCGCAGGCAGCGCCCACATCGCCGACATCCTCGGCGCCCTTTCCACCGACAACGCCGGCCAGACCGTGCGTTCGCTCATCCCGCCCGGCATGTGCCCCGGGCATTTCGACATGAAACCCAGCGATATCCGCATGCTCACCGACAGCCGGATCGTCCTCCTCCATCCCTGGCAACGCACGATGGCCAACATCGACGAGGTCATCCGGGCGGCGGCCATTCCGGACGAGCGGATCCGCGTCATTCCCGTCGAGGGGAACTGGATGGTGCCCGCCGTACGCGTGCAGGCCATCGACGCCATCGCCCGCGTCATGTCCGAGGCCGAGCCGGCGCGGGCGGATGACTACGCAGGCGCCGCCGCACGCCAGACGGCCGCCGTTCGCGAGTTCGAGCAGGCGATCAAGAAGCAGCTCGAAGAACTCGAGCCGGGAGCCCGGAAGATCCTCTGCAACGAAATGCAGCGCCAATTCCTGGACTGGGCCGGCTTCGATGTGGTGGCCGTTTACGGCCGGCCGGAAGACCTCAGCGTTGCCGACGTGGAACGGCTCGTCGCCACGGCGCGCGAGGCCGGGGCCGCCCTCATCGTGGACAACCTCCAGAGCGGCGACACCCAACTGAGCGAAGCCATCGCGCGCGATGCGGGCCTCGTGCAGGTGGTGCTCACGAACTTCCCGGGCGGGTTCGAAAACACCGACACCTGGGAATTGGCCGTCCGCGCGAACGTGCAGTTGCTGTCGGAAGCGGCCGGGGACTGGGCGCAGCGCCATGAGTGAAGATCCGAGCTCCAGCGGCCGGCCCTGCTGCATCGCCGTCGAGGACGCGGTGGTCGCCCACCGGCACGACATGGCGCTGCGCGGCGTGTCGTTCCGGGTGTGCGAGGGCGAGTTCGTCGGCGTGATCGGCCCCAACGGCGCCGGCAAGACCACGCTCCTCACGGTAATCAACGGGCTGACGCGGCTGAGCCGGGGCCGGGCCCGCGTGCTCGGCATCGAGCCCCACCGCTGCGGCGGCCACCGCCTGCGCAGCCGGATCGGCTATGTCGCCCAAGTCGAACGCGTCGATCCGCGCCTGCCCATCACGGTGCGCGAAACCGTGACCGCCGGGGCCTACGGCCGCCTCGGATGGTTTCGCCGGCCCGGGCGCACGGAGCGCCGCCGGGTGGATGAGGCCCTCGACTTGGTGGGCGTGTCCCATCTTGCCCACCGCCCCGTGGGCCATCTCTCGGGCGGCGAGTATCAGCGCGCCGCCATCGCCCGCGTGCTCGTGCAACGTCCCGACATCTTTCTGTTCGATGAGCCTACCGCCTCCATCGATCCCCATTCGCAGCGTGCCATCCTCGATCTCATCCAGCGCATCCACGCCGACTCGGGAACCACCGCCCTGTTCGTCACCCACGATCTCGCGACGCTGCCCGCCGCCTGCGAGCGGCTCGTGTTGATGAAGGAGGGCGCGATCTGGCGTGAGGGCGCCCGAACCGATATG
>JAFGTL010000642.1 GCA_016934125.1 Candidatus Hydrogenedentota bacterium | reverse complement strand
TCGGCGACATCGGCCGGGGCGGCAGCATCCGCGGGTTGTTCCGCCAGCATCACGGACTCCAGCCGCATCTGTCGCTCCACGCCCAAACCCACCCGCCCGCGGCCATCGCCCTGTTGTGGATATTCTCCTGGGCGGTAGGCCGCGATCCGCTCCGGCTGTCCCTGGCCACTGCCGCCTTCGCGTCGCTGGCCATCGCCCCGCTGTTCCTCTGGCTGCGCGAGTTGGCCGGGCGCCGCACGGCCCTGCTCGGGTGTCTCCTGTATGCCGTGTTGCCGGCCTGCGTCATCTTCGCGGCCACGAGTGCCGACATCCTCTTCATGCCCGTCGTGCTCGCCACGTTGTGCCTCTTCGAGCGCGCCATCCGCCGCGGTTCGTGGCCTTGCGCGCTCGCGGCCGGCGTGTTCTATGCCCTCGCGGGCCTGTTCTCGTTCAACCTGCTGTGCCTCGGGTTCTACTTCGCCGTCGTCGGCATCCAGCGGCTCTGGGAGCCCCGCGCGCGCCGCGCCGTGTTGCTCACGGCGGGCGTCATGACCGCCGGGTTCCTCGGCGCCTACGCCGCCGTGTACGCGTGGTCGGGTTTCAGCATGATCGCGTGCTTCAACGGCGCGCTGGCCTGTCATGCGGACGCCGAGCGCGCCAAGCAGGCCCTGGGCTATCCGGTGTCCGAATGGGCGTGGCGCCTGATCAATCCCGTGTGCTGGTTCTACTACGCCGGCGTCCCGATCGCCTTGCTGTTCATCGCGAGCCTGGTGCGGTTCCGGCGCGGTGTGGAGTCGTTTGCCCTCACCGCGGCCATCACGCTGCTGATTCTTAACCTGTTGTTTCACGCCCGCGGCGAAGTCGAGCGATCCGCCCTCTACGTGTTCCCGTTCATCGCGGCGCCGGCGGCCGCCCGCCTCGATCGACTCGCCCGCGACGCCCGCTCGACGGCGCCCGTAGTCGCCACCGTGGCCTTCCTCGCTTTCCAGTGCTGGCTCACGGAGGTGCTGTTCGATACGTACTGGTAACCCGCCAGGAAAAGGAGACATGGACGAAGCGAAACGGCCTTTGCGGAACGAACCCGGCGCCCCGGCGCGTGCGCCCCTTACGGCGCGGCTGGCCGGGCTGTTCGCCGGGTGCTTCGTGGCCTACCTCGCCGCCATGTGGCTGGCCGCCCGCGCGGGCATCGAAGCCATCGGCGGCCACGTCACCCCCTTCTACGCCACCTACCGGCCCTGCTACGGCACCCTCGCCATTCCGCTCGCCGTGCTCGCGTTGGGCGCCGTGGTGTGGTGGGCGCTCACCCGCGTCCGCGCCGAACGGCCCGTCTCCTGCCTGTATCCGCCCGCGGCGGCCGCTATCGCGGCGGGGTGCGCCGTCGGCGCCACGGGCCTGTCGCTCTGGCTCGGGAACCGGGCCGCCCACCTCGAATTCGGCCGCGCCTTGTCCCTCGGGTGGCTTTTCCTGCGGCGGCACGCGGCCGCCGTCGTGCTGGTGGCGGCCCTGCTGAGCGCCGCGGCGGTTGTGTTCCGCGGCAACGGGCGAGCCGAGGCACGCCCCTCGGGCCGGGCAACCGCGGCCTTCCTGGCGGGACTCGTCGTGTTCGCCTTCCTGTTCCCGGGCGTGATCGCGACGCTGCGCGATGGGAACGCGGGCATTGCGGACGCCTATTCGCGGGCGCCGGTTGAGTACATCGGCGATATCGGCCGGGGCGGCAGCATTCGGGGCCTGTTTCGCGAGTACTGCGCCATCCACGACACCCTCTCGATGCATTCGAAGGTGCATCCCCCGGGGCCCGTGGCCCTGCTGTGGATGCTGTCCTGGCTGGTAGGGGCGGGCCCCTTGGCGCTGTCCATTGCGACGATGGCCGTCGGCGCGCTCGCCGTGATTCCCCTGTTTCTCTGGGCGCGCGAACTCGCCGGCACGCGCGTCGCCCTCCTGTGCTGCGCCCTCTACGCCCTCATGCCCTCCGTCGTGCTCTTCACGGCCACCAGCGCCGACATCCTGTTCACGCCGTTTGCGCTTCTCGCCCTGTTCCTGTTCGATCGGGCCATCCGCCGCCGATCCATCCCGTGCGCCGCCGCGGCGGGGGCCGTCTACGCGGTGCTCTCGCTGCTTTCGTTCAACCTGCTCGCCCTGGGCGCGTATTTCGCCGTCGCGGGCGTCTGGTTCCTGCGGACACCGGCTACGCGGGTGAATGTGGCCGTTACGGCCGCGGCCATGGCCACAGCGTTCCTGGCGTTCCACGGCATCGTCTACCTGTGGTCGGGGTTCGACGCGATCGAGTGCTTCCGCTTGGCCAAGGCCCAGTTCGACGCGGATCAGGCCCGGCTCGTGGCCTCGGAAGGCCGCTGGCCGGTGTGGGCGTGGAAGGGGGTGAATCCCGCCTGCTGGTTTTACTTCGCGGGCATTCCCGTGTCCGTGTTGTGGGTGTGGCGGATGCTGCGGCCCGAGCCCCCGGCCGCCCCGGGCCCGACGGGCCCGGGCCCGACGGGATCGCGTCCGGCGGACACACGCGCCCTCTTCATCGTGTTTGCCCTGACACTCGCGGCCTTCGATCTACTCTACCTCGGCCGTGGCGAGGGGGAGCGCTCGGCCCTCTACCTCTTCCCCTTCCTTGCCCTGCCGGCCGCCCACCTGCTCGCCCAGCACGCGCGGGCAGACGGATCGCCCCGGCCGGTGCTGGCAACGCTGGGATTCCTGGCGTTTCAGTGCTGGTTCACGGAGATGCACTTCTACACGTACTGGTAGGTGCGTGGTGCCAAGAGGCACCACGTGTGCCAAGAGGCACCACGTGCGTGGCGCCAAGCGACACCACGCCGGCGGCTATCCGGCCTCGGCGAGGGCGCTTCCCGTGGCAAGGCGCATGATGGCCTCCTGGCTCGCGTCCCAGCGGGGGAGTTCGCCGGCCAGCCGGCCCTCGTGCATCACGAGGATCCGATCGCACATGCCGAGCACTTCCGGCAACTCACTCGAGATCATGAGAATGCACACGTCCCGCCGGACGAGTTCGTTCATGAGCTTATAGATCTCGACCTTGGCCCCGACGTCGATGCCGCGGGTGGGCTCGTCGAAGATGAGCACGCGCGAATCCGTGAAGAGCCATTTGGCGAGCACGACCTTCTGCTGGTTGCCGCCGCTGAGGTTCTGGGCGGCCTGCTCGATGCTGGGGGTTTTGATGCCGAGATCGTGGACGTACTTCTCGGCGATCTCGCGTTCGCGGCCGCGGTTCACGAAGAGGAACCGGACAAGGGACTTGAGGTTGGCCAGGGTGGTGTTCTCGCGAACCGTCATCCCCAGCACCAGCCCCTGATTCTTCCGATCTTCCGTGAGCAGGCCCACGCCCTGGCGGATCGCGTCCTGGGGCGAACGCACCGTCACCGCCTCGCCGTCGAGGTAGATCTGCCCGCCATCGATGCGATCCGCGCCGAAGATCGCCCGCGCCACCTCGGTGCGCCCCGCGCCGACGAGCCCCGTCAGGCCCGTGATCTCGCCCGTGTGCAGCGAGAAACTCACGTCCTCGAAGGCGCCCTCCCGGCGCAGGCCCTCGACGCGCAGCCGCTCTTCGCCCCGCTCGCACACAATCTTCGGGAACTCATCCGTCAGTTCCCGGCCCACCATCATCCGGATGATGTCCTCCCGGCTCGTCTCCGACACCGGATGCGTGCCGATGTATTGCCCGTCCCGCATCACCGTCACCCGATCGCCGATCTCGAAGATCTCCTCGAGCCGGTGCGAGATGTAGATCATGCCGATGCCGTCTTTCTTCAACTCGGCGATGAGTTCGAACAGCGCGCGGAGTTCGTGATCCGTCAGCGTAGCGGACGGTTCGTCCATGACGATGATCTTCGAGTTGAACGAGAGGGCCTTGGCGATCTCGACCATCTGCTGCTGGGCGACGCTGCACTCGTTCACGGGCTTGCGGACATCGAGGTTCACCCGGATCCGCGCGAGCAGCTCGCGCGCATTGCCGTACATCTCGCGCCAGTTCACGAGCGGCGTCCGCCCGAGCCGCGGCTCGCGCCCGAGGAAGATGTTCTCGGCCACGCTCAGGTAGGGGCTCAGGTTGAACTCCTGGTAGATCATGCTGACGCCCAGTTGCTGGGCGTGGTGGGGCGAGTTGATGTGCACCGGCTCGCCGGACAGCCGGATCTCGCCCGAATCCATCTGGAGCGCGCCCGCCAGGATCTTCATCAGCGTGGATTTGCCGGCCCCGTTCTCGCCCACCAGGCAATGCGCCTCGCCGGGCCGCAGATCGAGCTGGGCCTTGTTGACTGCCAACACGCCCGGGAAGCGCTTCACGATATCGCGCATCTCGAGAACGAATTCGCTCATGGAGTTTCCTCTCTCTACCACGGCGCCGGGCGCAGATGGCGCGTCCCATCGGGCGACATGCCCCACGGCCTTCAAGGCCGCGCGCTCGAGGCCGCGCCCCGCGTCCGTGTACTCTACTGATTCCGGCGGCGATTTGGCAAATCCGATGCCGGGCCCGGGACGCCGGGCCGCATGGAGTACAATGGAACCGAGCGGCTGTGGCGGTGGCGCATCAACCCGGGAGTGAGCAGGCATGGCAAAGCACACGGACAAGTACGTATCGGCCGCGGCGGTGCTCCGGCGGCTGGCCGACATGGAGCAGGAAGGGGTGGACTTCTACGAGGGGCTGTCGTCGGGCGCGTCAACGGCATGGCTCCGTGCGTTCGCCGGGAAACTGGTGAGCGCCGAGCAGCGCCATCGCAGGCGGTTCCTCGAGTATGCCCGGAGGGCCGAGGAGGGTGCGCCCGAGGAGAACCAACTCGAGGGGGATCTGCCGCGGGATGCCGTCCGGTTGTTGGGCACGCGGCTGCTGCCGTCGAAGGCCACCATCGCGCGATCCGCCGCGTATGCAACCGACGAGGACGCCCTGAAGCTGGCCATCCGCGCCGAGGAGAACACGGCCCTTCTCCTCGAGCAACTGCGTTCGTATGTGCCGAAGGTTCAGCGCCGCTACATCGATCGCGTCATCAAAGAGGAATGGGGGCACAAAGAGAAGCTCGAGGAACTCCTCAAGCGCAAGCTCAAGTAACCCTCGCCTTCTCGGATTCCCGCCGGATCGGCGGCGCCCGGGCGGCGTCAGCGGCGGCGTTTCGCCTTTTCGAGGGCCGTGAGCGCCTCGAGAATCTCGACGCGGGCGGCGTCGGCCACGGTGCGATCGAGTTCCTTGTACCACGGATGCCCGGGCACGGGAGCGGCCGCGGTGACGCGCGCCGGCGCCTGGGTGAGCACGGCGCGCGCCCGGTTGATGCGGCGCCGGCACACGCCTCGGCTCTCGGCGTTCTCGATGGCGGCCTCGAGCATGGCGAGATACTCGTAGTCCTCGATGCCCTCGCGGCAGGCCTCCATGTGCTTGCCGGCGGTGACGGACGTATCGTCGAGGAACATGGGGCAGTAGTCCGTGCCCGGGGCGGCGTACTCGTTCCAGGACGAGCCGCCCCCGTTGTCGCCGAAGGCCCAGAAGTAGGATCCCTTGGCCTCGTACTGCCAGCAGTGCCATGCCTGGATCCGGTGGTACGAATACGGATCGAGATAGCGGACGGGGCCGCTGCACGAATAGAACTCGAGGGTCGTGCCCTGATCGCGCCGGGCGATGTAGTAGTCGCGGTAGGCCTGATCGGCGCTGAAGAACCGCGGGCGGTTCGGGCAGAGCACGTGGCACGCGGCGATCATCTCGGGATCGGCCTTGGCCATGTCGGTGTGGCAGGGATCCTCCCAGACGCGGAGCCCCGTGCCCGCGGCGCGGATCGCCTTGGCCCAGGGGAGGATGGCGGCGTCGTGCTCGGGCTGGTGGGGCTCGTCGCGAACGAGGAGGCCGAGTTGGGCCGGCTCGATGCCGAGCGAGCGGACATGGCCCGCCCAGAATTCGCACCAGGCTTTGACCGCCGCGTCAAAGGCCGGCGTGCCGGGCGCGAGGCCCGCCATCGTGTCGGGCACGTTCGAGAACACGAGATACTGGCCGCAGTCCGGCCACCGGGCCGCCCATTCGTCAAAGGCGGCCGTGCTGGGCTCGGTGGTCATGGCGCCGGCGCTGTCGTACTGGCCGAGGGGCATCACCCCGTTCGTCGCCCAGGGCGAGTCCACGTAGTGCTCGCGAAGATGAGCGATCAGCGCATCCATGTTCTCAGGCGTCACGCCGCGATGGCCGCTGCCGTTGGTGTAGTCCCAGCCGCCGAAGTGAAGGCTCGGCCGATCGGGAAAGCGGCTCGGGTAGATCTTGAGCGTCACGGGGATCCGGGCGCGGTGCGGGCCGCCCGTCACCTCGATGTGGCCCTTATGCGTGCCGGCGGGCACGTCCTCGGGGTGAAACGTAAGCCACACCTGCCGCGTGATGCCGGCCGGCACCTCGATCCGATACCCGTCGCCCTGCTGCGGCGCCACGGGCAGCGCGGCCGGCACGGGCCGGCTCGACTTCGAGTCTGTCCACAGCACCTCGTGCACGGTGACGTAGGGCGGATTCGGCCCGCCGGGCAGGCCCACGACACGCACGCCGAGCGTGGCCGGCTCGTGGGCCGCGTTCGAGAGGTTGAACGAGGCCGCGCGGTATTCGTTGGACATCATGTCGACGCGTAACCGCGCCTTGCCTTTGCGCGGCGGGGTGGCGAGGAAGGGGAGCCGCTCCCAGAGGTCGGACTGCCAGACGGTGAGCGGCGCGATGCCTTGGGCGCGCCAGAGGGCGGCCTCCGCGCGAAGCAGGCGCGCATGGAGCGGATTCAGCGGGAGGATGGCGCGGAAATCCGCCTCGAATCCCGTGCCGATTGTGCCGAATTCGGCCGTCACCGCCTCGAGCTCGGCGAGCACCTCGCTCCGGACAGCGTCGGGAATGCCCGGGGCCTCGGCCTGTTGCCGGATCTCCTGGGCGTCGAACTGAAGGCGGCGGACCACCGCGCTCTGGACACCGAGCGACTTGACGAACTCGCCGATGTCCTTGACGGCCGCCCCGGGCACGGGCTCGCCGAGCCATTCGGCTTTCCCTTCGTAGATCTCGATTTCGTCCACAAAGGCGTAGGGCTGGGCCGAGGTCACGAAGGTGACGTACCGGCCGTGGGTGTGGAGCGCGTCCGTCCAGTAGCGGTAGGTGCTGTATCCGTCGGGAGCGGGCAGGCCGCGGGAGAGACTGAGGGCCACGAGATCGCCGGCCTGGTGGAACACCTTGTCCTCGCCGGCGACAAAGACGTAGATCACGGCGGGCCACGTCACGCCTGCGACGCCGGCTGCGGTGTGGTACGAGGCGCCGCAGATGGGCCGATCCGCGCCCAGGTCGACGGTGATGATGACGGGGTTCTCGCCGCGCCAGCCGACGGTGGACTTCTGCACCCAGAAATAGCCCTCCGAGTACACGCCGTCCGTGAGCTGGGTGGCGTCGCCGGGATCGGTGCAGTGCTGATAGTCCGGGCCGGGCTGCAGCGTGTACGGCGCGCCCAGCGCGATGTTCTCGCCGGGCCGGGCGCCGGGCCGTTTAGGCGCGTCCTTGAACTGATCGTAGTTGTTGTCTTGAGCGAGGGCCGGCGCCGCCATCAGCGACAGGCACAGTGTGAGAGCAATCGCGTACCGCATCACGTTCCTCCGCGCATGGTAACTCCCCATAGCTACGACATGCCGGGACATCTCGTGGCCCGGTTCACGCATCGTACCATCTTTCCGCCGGCTGCGCCACCACGCGCCCAGGGCGCGCTCGCTCCGTGCGCGCTCGCTCCGTGCGCGCTCGCTCCCGGGGCAGAGTCCGGCCCACGCCACGGGGGCCGTGGGTTCAGCCGTCCCGCCGGGACTGGCTGAAGGGGGCCGGCCGGATTCCCACCGTTGGAAACGGTGGGCTACTCTCGTAGCGTCCGTACCGGACGCCCCCTCCGCTTACCCCCTCCGCATACCGCCTCCGGGAGGCGCACCTCGGGCGCTCGCTCTGTGCGCGTGTGCCCTTCGGGCGCTGCGCGCCCTCGGGCACATTGGAAGAACGCTGCGCGTTCTTCTGCGCTCGCTCCGTGCGCGTGTGCCCTTTCGGGCGCGTCGCTCGCTCTCGGGGCAGAGTCCGGCCCACGCCGGGCTCCGTGCGGCCCCTTTCCGGAATCGGTGCGTATTCCGAGGGATGACGCCCGGGGATTCCGAGGGAATCCGGCCAGGCATTCCGATTGAAGACGCCCACCCATTCCGAG
>JAFGTL010000048.1 GCA_016934125.1 Candidatus Hydrogenedentota bacterium | reverse complement strand
GCCCGCCCACACCCGGATCGTCTGCACCTCGAGGGCCGCCGCCGTATCGAGTACTTGATTGAATGAAGGGTTGTCACCGCCCCTGCAGCCTACCCGGTAGTAGCTGCCATACGACACCGGGCGGATTCCCTCGTTCCGGCACATGGCCAGCACCTCGCGGGCCTTGTTCGTGTCGCCGTGCGGGACGTGCACGTCGCCGCCCCATTCGACAACCGACACTTCCGCCTGCACCATCAGCTTCACGATTTCCAGAGGAGACAGCCTTCGAAACGTCACCGATACCAATCCCGGCTCGATCATAGATGTCCACTCCGCGTTATCGGCAAGGCCTCACTCATCCCGCCGCACACGATATCACAAACCGCACTGGGAGTTCAGCGGATGGCTGGCCGGCCGAGCCCATAGTGGGGGCCCATCGCAGGATTTCTCACGCCTCCACGGCAAACGTTCGGGGACGCGTCTTCCACGTCCCTCGCGTGAAATCCGGGCATTTCACCGGCGCGCTCCCCTTCGCGATGGACTCCTCCGACAACCCCACGATGCAGCTCATGGACACGGAGTCGTACACGTCGATGGGCGGCGGCGTGCCTGTCCGCACGGATTCGACGAACAGATCGAGTTCCAGCCAGTCCGTGCCCGCATGGTCGAAAGCGTTGCCGGCCGCGTTCCGCGCCGTCCACCACGCATGATCGTACTCCTCCTGATAGGGCTGGAAGGGCTCCCACTCGTGGTGGTGCGGACTCCGGCCGCTGAGGTAGACGGCGTTGCGCTGTTCATTGTAGAGCCCGAGTGTGCCCTGGATGAGCCAGCGGTTGTCGTACGGCCGGGGCAGTTGCATGTCATAGCTGATGACGATGGACTTGCCCTGGTGCGTCTTCACCACGGTGGTCACGATATCGCCCTGCTTGTACTTCCGTGTCGCGTTCGGATGATCCGGGCCGAACTTCCGGGCGAAATACGCGTTGATTCCCGTCGACGCCGTCGCCGTCGACGTCAGGAAGTCGAAGTTGTCGCCGCAGTTGATATCCATCCAACTGATCACCGGCCCGAGGCTGTGCGTGGGATACTGATCGCGGTTGTGTTTGACGAGAAACTCGCCTCCCCACCGCATGTTGCCTTGTGGATCGAAGAACCAGTGATCGATGCAGTCGTGCGAGTGGGCGCAGTGGCAGTGCACCATCTCCCCGAGAAGGCCCTGCCGGATCATGTTCAGCACTGCCAGGTTGTCCCGCCGGAAACTCCAGTTCTCGAGCATCATGCACGGCGAGCCTGTCCGCTCGAACGCGTTCACCAGTTGCCAGCATTCGCCGACGCTCAGGGCCGCCGGCACCTCGACGCCCACGTACTTCCCGTGTTCCATGCCGTACACCGCCATGGGCGTGTGCCACTGCCAAGGCGTCGCGATGATCACCGCGTCGAGATCGTCGCGCTCCATGAGCCCCTTGTAGGCGAGTTCGCCGTCTCCGTAGCCCTCCGGCCTGGGCTGGCCCGAATGTTCCACGACGTCCTGAGCGCGTGCCAGGTGGGCGGGCGCCGTGTCGCACACGGCCGGCACGGAGACGCCATCGACGTGGAGCAGCACGTTGAGCAACCCCGTGCCCCGGCCCCCGACGCCGACAACGCCCACGCGCACGGGACTGGCGCCGGCCGGAGCCGGAACGGAGGTGGGTTGTGCCTGGGATGCGGCCGCGCCGAGGCTGGCGGCGCCACCAAGAGCGGTGGCGCCACCCAACGCGGTGGCGGCGCCCAGTTCCAGAAACGCTCTGCGGGGGAATCGCCGGTGCATCGCTGGTTCTCCCGACTGCCTCGATCTACGATGACGGCGCGAGCAACGCCAGACTGCCCTGAATGGCCACGCCCAGATCGAGCGAATCGCCTTCGGGCGCCTGGCCGCTGAGCAAGGCATCCAGGCCCGAGTCATCGCCCGAGAGCAACTGCTCAGTGAGTGTCGTCAGCATCTGGAGGGATTGCCCGAGCACGTCGCCGATCTTCAGTGCAAGGTATAGATCCATGTCCGTATGAACCAATTGGCCTGCGTTCACGTCGAAGTAGATCATGTTCCGGCCCGTCAGTTCAAACAGGGGCATCGAAAACTGCATGGCCTCGCCGAGGGCACTCTCGGGGGAATCGAGTGTGCCGTTCTGCTGCTCGGCCAGGAAGTCCTGCTGGATCACCGCGCACAGGCGGTCGCCCACGTATTGATATCCGAGAAGGGTGTTGAGGAGGCGGGCGTCGGCCGCGGTGCCGAATCCGGGAACCGGCAGCGCGATTTGCGATTCCCATTGCTGCCCCTGGGCCATCTGTTCACTCGGGAACTCGAGGGTCGACACGGCCGGCACCACGGCCAGCATGCTGGCGATGTCGTCGCTGCCCCACAGCCGCCGCACCTGCCCGTTCTGCGCCACCTCCATCTGGATGGGCTGCCTGAAGAACTCGAGCTGCGGAATG
The DNA here is from genome assembly GCA_016934125.1 of Candidatus Hydrogenedentota bacterium. GTDB lineage: Bacteria > Hydrogenedentota > Hydrogenedentia > Hydrogenedentales > SLHB01 > JAFGTL01. The sequence goes on along the minus strand of JAFGTL010000048.1, from coordinate 3,327 downwards.
CCCTGGATAGAGCCCAGGCCCAGGGCCGTGTTGATGTCCGTCTTGTCTCCTTGGACGAGATACGTGTCGTCGCGGTTTTGTGTCAGCCGGACGGGCGTGCCCATGAAGGTTCCGCTCATGTCCATCGAGTCGAACGTGAGCCGCATGGTGGCGTCGCCCGCGGGGCCCACCGACTCGGTGGCGAGCCCCAACACCCCGGCAATGTTGAGGCTGATACCGGATGTCGTCTGCATTTCAGCACCCGTGCCGACCACGCGCGCCCCCAGTTGATACGAGAGGTGTTCGCCGGGGGTGAAGCGGAACGCGAAGGGGCCCTCCGGTTGCCGTGGTGCGACGGCCGATTGGGCCGGGGCCGGTGAAGGGGCCGGTGTGGCCTCTCGCGGGGCGGCGCGCGCGGCATGCCGTGCGGCGCCGTCGGCCGCGGGGGCGTCGGCCGGCGGAGGCGTGGACGCCAATTCCCGGGCGGGATCCGCGGCCTGGGACACCGGGAGAATGCGGTAGTTGCGCTCGAACCAGACGCCGAGCACCGCGCCACCTGCGACGGCCAGCACGAAGAGCAGTGCCACCGTCGCGATCACTATGGCCCGCTTCATGTTACCCACCTTTTCCGGATAGGCCCTCTACAGCGAGTGTACCACAAGGCGGCGCGTGCCGCAGCGCTCAGCCCGATCGCCGGGCCGTTCATTCAGTGCCGACGCGCCATTCCAGCAGGCCGCCTGAGAACTCCGGCTGGAGCTGCACCTCGATACGCAGGCCCGCGGTACGCACAGGATCGAACGTCACCACGTTGAACCGATCCTTCTCCGTGGCGTAGCCCGACGGGCCCGGCACCTCTTTCCAGGCGTCCCCGTCCAGGTAGCAGAGCCGCCAGGACTCGGGCACCCGGCACGCCCCGACGCCGGTATCGTCGAACCAGTACACCTCGACGCGGCTGACTTCGGCCGGTTCGGCGAACCGGTATTCAACCCACTCCGCCCTGCCCCGATGATCCCACCACGTGAACCGCGGAATCGACTGATCGCTCGACTCGGCAGGATCCATCTGATCGTTCAGGGCCCGGAGCGAGTCGCTCGGGCAGGTGTGGGAGGCCGAAAGGGCACTCCTGGACGCGATCGTGGGCACCGGCTTCAGTGCGGCGAGTTCGGGCGTCCTCGGGATCCACACCGTCATCTCGTTCGGCCCGCGGTGATCCCACGCGTAGTAGGGCACGGCCGTGAACGGCACCGGCTTCACCTCTACGCTGCCGTCTTGCTGCCGTTCCCTGGCGAGCGCCGTTCCCGTGATGACGGTGACGCCCTCGAGGAGGTTATCGCGGCGTTCCGCGGCGAGCGCGGCGTCGTCCGGCAGGGCCAGGTTCCGGACGCTCCCGCCGTTGTCCACGGCTTCGAGGCAGTACACGATGGGGCCGCGTTCGATGGCGACGCGACCCGCGTCCGCCTCGACGCGCTCATGACTCAGCACGCGGCGGATGGGCATGGGCAGGTGCATCTCCACCGAATCGCCCGGGCGCCAGTGCCGCCGGATGTGGGCGTAGCCGTCTTCTTCCTTGTACTTTGCGGACTTGCCGTTGACTTTGATGGTGACGGCCCCGGCGGCCGGATCGAGGTAGCGGTACAGATCGCTTGGAACGGGGGCTCCTTTGGCCCACCCGGGGATCCGGAGGAGGAGTGTGAACTTGGCCGGTTTCTCCGGTGCAACGGCGATCTCGACGGCGCCGTCCCAGGGGTATCGAGTCTGTTGCGTGAGGGACACCGCCGTCCCCGCGACCTCCAGATCGCTCTGCCCTGCGGCGTACAGATTCACATACACCGCGTCGTCCTGTTGGGCGTATACGTAGCCGGCGAGGGACGGCACGAACCGGACGACGTTCACCGGGCAACACGAGCAGTTGAACCACGGCTGGCGTTCGAGGGAGCCGTGGTTGAACGCGTAGGCCCCGTCGCATTCGAGCGGGTTCGGGTAGAAGAAGCGATCGCCGCTGAATGACACGCCCGACAGGAAGCCGTTGTAGATGATCCGTTCGAGCACGTCCACGTACCGCGCGTCGCCGTGGAGCAGGAACATCCGATGGTTCCACATGGCATTGGCGATGGCCGCGCAGGTTTCGTTGTAGGCTTCCTTGTTCGGGAGCACATAGGGCTCGCCGAAGGCCTCGCCCTTGCGCATCGAGCCGATTCCGCCCGTCAGATAAAGCTTGTGGGACACCACATCTTCCCAGATCCGGCCGATAGCGTCGATGTACGCCCGATCCCCCGTCAACGCGGCCACGTCCGCCATGCCGCTGTAGAGGTATCCGGCGCGCACCGCATGCCCTACCGCCTCGGCCTGCTCGGTGACGGGGATGTGATCCTGGCAGTAGGCCCCGTACACTTCCCGGTGCGCCGTGTTGCCCCGTTCGTCGATGAAGAACTTGGCCAGGCGGAGGTAGCGCTCGTCCTGGGTGACGCGATAGAGCCGCACGAGGCCGATCTCGATCTCCTCGTGGCCGGGCACGTCGTGCAGTTTGTCGGGCCCGAACACCCGATCCACGAGATCGGCCGACTTGATCGCCACATCGAGGAGCGTCCGTTTCCCCGTGGCCAGGTAGTGGGCCACCGCCGCTTCGTACATGTGCCCGATGTTGTATAGCTCGTGGCTCATGGCCAGCTTCGTCCAGCGGCCTTCATCGCCCGAGTCGTCGCCCTTGATCGTCCGGATTGTGTACAGGTATCCGTCGTCCTCCTGGGCGCGGGCGATCTTCTCGATGAGTTCGTCGAGGTATCGATCCAATTCGGGATCCGACTTGAGGGCGAGGGAGTACGCGGCCCCCTCGATCACCTTGAACACGTCCGAATCGTTGAACCGAATGCCTTTGAATTCCCCCTCCATCATCCCGGCCGCAACGGCGAAGTTGTCGATCCGGGCCGTCTCCTCACACTTGTCGAAGCAGTAGCGAACCGTGACGGCCCGGTTTGTCTCCATCCGGGGCGCCCAGAACACGTCGTCTAAGTGCACGGCCGTGAACGGCACCGGCCGGATGGCGTAGTCGCCCGACGCGGCGCCCTGGGCCAATCCGCTCACCACGAGAACTGTACTCAGCGATAGCGCAGTCATCCGTCATTCCCTCCGCGGGTCAGTCTGTTGCAGGTGAGGCGCTACCCGTTCCGAAGCGCCGCGTCAATCATAGCGTTCGCACTGTTCACACGCAACACGGGGCGAACCGGTTTCTTGTCAAGAACTTGCGCAGTTTGCCCCATCGCCGGGCCTGCGTCATAAAAGTGGGTTTTCGTGTCTCAAGCAGTCAGTATGGGTGGTTTTCTGCAGATTAGACGTCGAGCGTCGTCCAGT
>JAFGTL010000641.1 GCA_016934125.1 Candidatus Hydrogenedentota bacterium | reverse complement strand
TCCAACGGAGCTCTCCTTTCGAAAAGCCCCTAGTGTGACATTTCTAACGAGTCCAACATGTGACATTATCAAAGAGTCGCGACAGGCCCGCGGCAGGAGGGTCGATTTCGCGCGTGCGATCCGCTATCGTACGGAGCACGCCCTCGATGTGCGATGGGCGTGTGCAGAGGAGGACTACTCACATGAAAGTCGGCGTCATCAGCGCATCATTACCGATGGACACGCGGGCCGCATTGACGAGGTGCAAGGAGATCGGCGCCCACGGCGTCCAGCTCTGGATCGTGAACAACGATCTCGATCCGCGGACGCTCGATCGCAGCGGCCGCGAAGATCTCAAGACATTCATGGCCGGCCTGGGCCTGGAGCGCTCGGCCCTGTGCGGCGACATCGGGGGATTCGCGAACCCCGCAACCGTTGACGAGCACGTGGCCCGCACGAAGGAGATGTTCGACCTCTGCGTCGATCTCGAGACGCCGATTCTGACCACCCACATCGGTCTCGTTCCCGAAGACACCGGCTCGGCGGCCTATTCGGATCTCCTGGCCGCGGTGCGCGAGGTGGCCGACTACGCCGCCGAGCGGGGCTGTTGTTTTGCCACGGAAACCGGGCCTGAATCGGGCCAGGCGCTTGCCGAGTTCCTGGTGGCCGTCCGAAGCCCCGGCGCCAAGGTCAACTACGATCCCGCGAACCTGTGCATGGCCGGGTTCGATCAGATCGGCGACGTGCGGATCCTCAGGGATTTCATCGTGCACACCCACGCCAAGGATGGCGTCCCGCAGTCGGCCGAAACCGGCGGGCCTCGCGAAGTGCCGCTCGGACAGGGCGAGGTCAACTTCCCCGAATACCTCGCCGCCCTGCGCGACATCGGATACACCGGCTACCTCACCATCGAGCGCGAGTGCGGCGACGATCCCGAGGCGGACATCGTCGAGGCGGTGCGGTTTCTGAAGAGCATGGAGGGGGTCGAGGCGTGAGCACGGGGAGCCAAGCCGTATCAGACGTTCGAGCGCACTACCGGCCGCAACTCGTCCGCTTGGGCGACGTGCCGGTGAGCCGGTTCATCATCGGCGGCAATCCCTTCGGCGGGTATGCACACCAGACGGCGGAGCGCGATCGGGAAATGCTCGATTGGTATACCATGGACCGCGTGAAGGAGGCCTACCGGCTGGCCGAGGAGGCCGGGGTCACCACGCACATCGGGCGGACGGACAACTTCATCGTGCGCGCCCTGCGCGAACACCGCAATGAGGGCGGCACGCTCACCTGGATCGCCCAAACCTGCCCCGGCGTCGGCTCGATTGACCACGGCATCAACAACGCCCTCACCGGGCGCGCCAAGTGTTGCTTCATTCATGGCGGCGAGATGGACAACCGTGTCGCCGCGGGCGATACGCAGGCCGTCAACGACGCCATCCGGCGGATCAAGGACGAGGGCATGCCTGCGGGCGTGGCCGGGCACAACACGGACACCATCCGCTGGGCGGCCGATCACCTCGAACTCGACTTCTTCATGACCTGCTACTACAACCCGAGCGATCGCCGCAGGCAGGCCGCCCGCGACTACGCCGAGCGGGAGTACTTCGGCGCTGAGGATCGGGAGGCCATGTGCGCGCTCATCCAGGAGTTGCCCGCCCCCGCCATCCATTACAAGGTGCTGGCCGCGGGCCGGAACGATCCGGCCGAGGCCTTCGAGTTCGTCGCGGACGTCTACCGCCCCGGCGACGCCGTCTGCGTGGGCATCTTCACGAAAGAGGGCGCGGACATGATCCAGGCAGACGTGGATTTGCTCGAATCCGCCTTGCAGAAACGGGGGAAGTGAGCCGCGCCCACGCGCCCGCGGGCGGACAGAGGTGGCGGAGGGTGGGGGATAGGGCGCGGCGGCCGCGCCCACGCGCCCGCGGGCGGGACAGGGCACGGGGCCTTTGCCCGATCAGGCCGCCCCGGGCTTGGAGAACTCGTGCACCACGCTCCGGTTGCGGCCCTCCTCTTTGGCTTGATAGAGGAGCGTATCGGCCGCCTTCATCACCTCGTCTACATCGCATGGCGTGTCGCCCGCCAGCCACACGCCGCCCACACTTATCGTCACGTCCAGTTCCGCCCCTTCCGCGGCAATAGGCGTCTCACCGACGGCGTTTCGGAACCGCTCCGCCGCCGCGGCGGCATCCTCCCCTTGCGAGCCGGGCGTGATGCAGACGAATTCCTCGCCCCCGTACCGCCCCACGATGTCGTAGTCGCGGCAGACGCTCCGCAGGCGGCGCGCCGCTTCGGCCAACACCCGATCGCCGGCGGTGTGCCCGTGCGTGTCGTTTACCCGCTTGAAATGATCGATATCGACCATGATGACGGTGAGCGGGCGGTGCTCCCGCTCCGCGCGGTGCAGTTCCTGCGCCAGACGCTCCATGATCGTCCGCCGGTTGAAGAGCCCCGTCAGTGCATCCGTCGACGCCATCCTGTCGAGTTGCCGGTTCGCCTCTTCGAGGGCCGTGTTCAGCCGCACGATCCGTTCACCGACCGCCACGCGCGCCCGGAGTTCCGACGCGTCCCACGGCTTCGTGACGTAATCGTCCGCACCGGCGTTGAGGGCGTTCACGATGTCTTCCTTTTGCCCCTTCGCGGTGAGCATGATGATGTACGTGAAGGGGTGGGAGGGCGCCTCGCGCACCTTCCTGCACACGTCGACTCCGTCCATCTCGGGCATCATCC
>JAFGTL010000640.1 GCA_016934125.1 Candidatus Hydrogenedentota bacterium | reverse complement strand
ATCGCGTTCAACCGATCCGCCTGTTTCCCGACGATCTCGAGGAACCGGCGCGCGTCCTCGGGGTTCGCGACGGCCCCGTCCTGCAAGGTCTCGACGAAGCCCTTGATCGACGTGATCGGCGTGCGCAACTCATGGGACACGTTCGCGACGAAATCCCGCCGCACCTGTTCGAGCCGCCGGAGCTGCGTCACATCGTTCAGCACCGTGACCGCCCCGAGCTTGGCCCCGGCCGCATCGCGAAGCACCGTCCCGTGGGCGCGCACGATCTGATCCTCACCCGAATGAAACGCGAACTCGCCCTCGATGGGCACGTCGCTCTCGAGCGCCCTCCCGATGAACTCCTGCAGCGACAGGTTCCGCAGCACCGCCTCCATGCTCTCCCCCTGGATCTTCGCCGAATCCAGCCCGAGTAGCGCGGCGGCGCTCCGATTCAGGCTCAGGATGCGCCGCTCCGCGTCTACCGCGATCACGCCCTCGACCATGCTCGACAGAACCGCCTCCTGTTCGTTGCGCTCCTGTCCGATGGTCCGGATCCGATCGTCCAGTTCCCGCGCCATTTGGTTCATCGCCTGGGCGAGACTCCCCATCTCCTCGGACTCGGGCACGCCCAGGTGATGCACGAAATCGCCCGCCGCAAACCGCGCCGCGCCCTGCTTCATCTCCTCGAGCGGCCGCGTGATCCGCCGCGAGACCAGCCAGCTTGCGGCCGCCGCCAGCAACGCCACCACCACCGCCCCCAGGATCAGGTGGGTCCGGTTCGACCACAACGCTTCCTGAATCCGCTCCAGCGGCAGGGCGGCCCGGAGCACCGCCACCACCGCGCCCCCCTCCGCAACCGGCAGCGCCACGTACATCATGTTCCGCTGCCGCGTCCGGCTGAACCGCACGGACGAACCCACCCGGCCCGCCAGCGCGTCCATCACCTCCGGGCGCGTGCCGTGATTGTCCATGGCCGTGGGCGACTCCTCGGAGTCGGCCCACACCTCGCCGTTCGGGCTGATCACCGTGATCCGCGCCGCGCCCGCGGTGGCCAGCGTCGCGCACACCTCCTGCACGCGCACCCGATCACCCCGCGCCACCGCCGCGCGCACCGGATCCACCATGAGCCGGGCGCGCACCTCCAACTCCGCGGCCACGTGATGCAAGTGCAGATCGTTGACGCGGCCCGCCATGTACGCCGTGATGGCGGCCACCGCCGCCAGCGTCACAAACAGGTGGCTCGGGAAGATCTGCCACACGAGGCGTCGTCTCGGCATCGCGCTTACTCCTGGTACTTGTATCCCACGCCCCGCACCGTCTTGATGCACTCGCCGACGGCGCCGAGCTTCTTGCGCAACCCTGCGATCTGCACGTCCACGGCCCGATCCGTCACCACGTAGTCATGCCCGCGCACGGCGTCGACGATCTGCCCCCGCGTGAACACCCAGCCCGGCCGCCGCGCCAGCAGATGGAGCACCCGGAACTCCGTGAAGGTCAACTCGATCCGCGCCCCGTCCACGACCGCCTCGTGCCGCCCGGGGTGGATCAGGAGGTGCTTGGTGTTCACCGTCGCGTCCGCGGACGGCTCCTCCTGCCCTCGCCGCCGCAGGGCCGCCCGGATCCGGGCAATGAGCACCCGCGGACTGAACGGCTTCGTGATGTAGTCGTCCGCACCGACCTCGAGGCCGGCCACGACGTCCGACTCCTCGCCCTTCGCCGTCAGCATCACGATGGGCACGTGCTTCCGCGCCTCGTTCTGCCGGATGCGCCGGCACACCTCCAGCCCGTCGATCTCCGGGAGCATCAGATCGAGCACGATCAAGTCCGGATGCCCTTCCCGGACGAAATCGAGCGCCGCCTCACCGGTTGTCGCGGTTTTGATCCGGTAGTTCTCTTTGGCGAGGTTATACCGCACCAGTTCGAGGATGTTTTCGTCGTCCTCGACGACTAGAATCGTTTCTCGTGCCATGGCTTAAGGCTCCGTCGGTTCGGTCACGGCCGCGCGTCGCCGTCACCGGAATGCGCGTGGTAGTTCTCGGTTCGATGCCGCACGATCTCGCCTTCCACAAGGTATACTACGTCGTCTGCGATACTCGTTGCGAGATCGGCGGTGCGCTCGAGGTGGCGCGAGATGCTCAGCAGGTGGATGTACGTGTCGAGATCCTCGATGTGCGCCCGGATTCCCTCCTTCGTCTGGGTGTACATCTCGCGGTTCATCGCGTCCACCTCGTCATCGGCCCGGGAGACCTCGCGCGCAAGCTCGGGATCCAGCCGCACCAGCGCATCGAGGCTCTTGCCCACCATGGCCTGGGTCTTCTGCGCCATGGCCGGGAAATCGAAGTAGATCTTCGGCGGCGGCTGGGTTGCCAGGAACACGCTCCGCTCGGCGATGTTCACCGCCAGATCGCCGATCCGCTCGAGCACGCCGTTGATCTTCAGCACCGTCACCACGAGCCGCAGATCCACGGCCACCGGCTGGTAGAGCGCGAGCATCTTCAGGCACTCCTCCTCGATGTCCACCTCTTCCTTGTCGATCTCGTAGTCGCCGTCGACCACCTGCCGCGCCAGCGCCGCGTCCCGCTGCTCGACGGAACGCACCGCACTCCGCAGCGTTTCCTCGACGCGCGCGCTCAACACCAGAATCCGCTTCTTCAACCGCTCGATGGCCCGTTCCAGATGCGCTGACATGGCGATCATCCTCTTTTAGCCGAACCGCCCCGTGATGTAGTCTTCCGTCTGCCGTTTTTTCGGGTGCGTGAAAATGCCCGTCGTCGCCCCGAACTCCACCAGTTCCCCTTCGTACAGAAACGCCGTGTAATCCGACACGCGCGCCGCCTGCTGCATGTTGTGTGTCACGATGACGATCGTGTATTTGGTCCGCAGTTCGCCGATCAAGTTCTCGATCCGCGTCGTCGACCGCGGATCCAGCGCCGACGTGGGCTCGTCCATCAGCAGCACCTCGGGTTGCACCGCCAAGGCCCGTGCGATGCACAGCCGCTGCTGCTGGCCCCCGGACAGGCCCAGGGCGTTCCGGTGCAGCCGATGCTTCACCTCATCCCACAGCGCCGCCCGCTCGAGGCTGGTCTCGACCACCTCCGCCAACGCCCGCCGGCCCCGTACCCCCTGCAGCCGCGGCCCGAAGGCCACGTTGTCGAAGATCGACTTCGGAAACGGATTCGGCTTCTGAAACACCATGCCCACCCGCTGGCGCAACGCCACCACGTCCACGTCCGGCGCGTAGATGTTGTAGCCGTCGAGCATCATCGCGCCGGCGGTCGTGCACTGCGGGATGAGATCGTTCATCCGGTTTATGGCGCGCAGCAGCGTGCTCTTGCCGCAGCCGCTCGGCCCGATGATGGCCGTCACCTGGCCCTTCGGAATGCCCATCGACACCTTCACCACCGCCTCGTGTTTCCCGTAGAACACCGAGAAGGCTTCCGTGGCGACGTGCGCCGGCCCGCCGTCGTCGCCCGCAGCGGCCCCGGCGCCGGCGGCCCCGGCGCCCGCGGGCCGGTTCCCTACGCGGGTTCTATTCACGAGCAGTTCTTCCGTCATCGTTGCGTCATCCCTTCAATCGCTTCGAAACGCGCGCCCGCAGCACGATGGCCGACACGTTCAACAGCAGCACCAGGCCTACCAGCGTGAACACCATGCCGAACTGCACGTGGCGGATCGCCTCGGCCGCCTCGTGTTCCGTGCACAGGTTGTAGATATTCCACGGAAGCGCCGGCGTCGCCTCCGACAGCGTGTCCCACAGGCCCAGCGGCTTGCCCACACTCACCGCGGCCGTGAAAATGATGGGGGCGGTCTCGCCGGCCGCGCGCCCCATGCTGATCACGATCCCTGTCAGAATCCCCGGGAGCGCCGCCGGCAGGATCACGGTCGACACCGTCCGCCACCGGCTGGCGCCGAGTCCGAGGGATGCCTCGCGGTAGGTATCCGGCACGGCGCGGATCGCCTCCTCGGACGCGCGGATGATCGTCGGCAGGACGAGCAGGGCCAGCGTCAGCGAACCGGCCAGCACGCTCTTCGATTCCGACACGTGCAGGGTGTTGACGAAGAAGGCCAATCCGAACAGGCCGAACACGATGCTCGGGACACCCGCCAGCGTGCTGATGCACACCCGCAAGAGCGCCACCAGCCGGTTTTCCTTGGTGTATTCCACGAGATAGATGGCCGCGATCACGCCCATCGGCACCGCAAACAGCATCGCGCCCAGCGTCAGGTAGATCGTGCCCAGCACCTCGGCCCAGATCCCGCCGAAGATGTGGGCGTCGATGGCCGTGTCGGTCACGAACCCCCAGTAGAACGTCCACCGCGGCCGCAGCATCGATTCGAGATTCTCCTCGATGTACGGAAACAACGGTTCGAGCGACGTGCCCGCGAAATCGGCCTGCCGCGGCACGTCCACGGCCTGCCCCATCCGCGTCGGATCGCTGTAGTCGTATTCCTGCACGTAGAGCACCTCGTGCAGCGCCGCCCGCGCCCGATCCCACCGCGTCTGGCCGTACTGATCCCGCACCAGCGCCGGCCGCACGCCGCCCGGCCGCGGCCCGAGCAGCCGGCTGAGGGCGTCTTCGAGTTCCTCCAAGGCCTCCTGGTACTTCCGCCGCTCCACGAAGCCCATGTCGCCCAGTTCCGCCGCGAACGCGTCGAGCATGGCGTACACCGGCTGCCGCGCTTCCGCCGCGGCGCCCACCTCGTCCTCGATGCGCATCCGGTTGCCCCGCTCGAGTTTCTCCAACTGGAGGAGCCGGTGCTCGACGGTGCCGCGGAACACGAAGGCCTGCACGCCCCGGAATGCGATGGGCGCCAGCAGCGCCACCAGCGCCACGGCCATCAGGAGGATCGACACGGCGCCTATCGCCGTGAAGTAGCGATCCAGGATCTTCCGCGTGCCCGTCACGCCTGCTACGCCCCTTTGAGTTTCCGGCGTTCCCGCCGCATTACCCATTCACTCGCCAGGTTGCACGCAAACGAAATCAGCAGCAGGCACAGCGCCATCGCGAACAGCACGTGGTAGCGCGACGAGCCGGTCACGTGATCCGCCTCGCCCATGTCGCCCGCAATCGTCGCCGTCAAGGTGCGCACCGGCTCGAGCAGGTTGAACCACGGTTTCGGGATCTGCGCCGCGTTGCCCGACGCCATCCACACCACCATGGTCTCGCCTACGGCGCGCATCAGCCCGAGAATCACCGCGGAGCAAATCCCGCTGCTCGCCGCCGGCAGCACCACCTTCACCATGGTCTCCGCCCGCGTCGCGCCGCACGCGTAACTCGCCTCCCGCAGATCCCGGCCCACCGTCTGCAGCGCGTCCTCCGATACGCTCACCACCGTCGGCAGCACCATCACCGCCAGGATGATGGACACGTTCAGCGCGTTGGTCCCGCTCGCGATCGCCAGCCCCCCGAGGGCCGACGCCACCCAGTACACGCCGCCCAGGCAGAGCGCCCCCAGCGCCACGCTCAGCACAATCCGCAGCCCGCCGCGCCGCGCCTCGGGCACCGCCTTGAGCACCGTCTCGGTAACCAGCAATGCCGCCAGCGCGCCCAGCGGCACGCCCACCGCCCACGCCGCCCAGGCCAGCAGCCGCCCCCCCTGTTCCTGCATCAGTGGCGCGAACACGACCAGCGCAAAGAATCCGTACGCCACCGACGGGATCGACGCGAGCACCTCGATGATGGGTTTCACGAACTGCCGCGCCGTGAAGGGCAACACATCGCTCATGCAGACGGCCGCCGCGATCCCGACCGGCACCGCAAACACAATCGCGCCCAGCGTCACGATGGCGCTGCCCGAGAGAATGGCGAGCACGCCGAACTCGGCCGGATCCCCGCTCGGATACCACCGCGTGCTCGTGAAGAACTCCCGGAACCCGTTGTCCCGGAAGAACGGCAGCGCGTCCCGCACGATGAAGAGGAAGATGAACACCACCGCCAGAGCCGACGCACTCGTCACCACCAACAGAAACGCCTGGCCCGCCACGGACGCCACCCACCTCCGGATGCCCGCTTGCCTGCTCATGCGCAGCCCCGGCGCCGCGCCTCGAGCGGTCTCGTCTGTCACGGTTGCGTGCAGGATGACTCTCCCTTGCGGCGCATGGACTGGCCGCGAAACCCGCCGGATGTGTGCTGGGCCCGGCGCCGCACCGGCGCGCGAAGGGCGCGAAGGGCGCGAAGGGCGCGAAGGGCTCACAGAACGCTAAGAATCGTCCAGATCGTAGGCCGCTTCTGTTAGGATCGTGTTAGGGGCGCTTAAGGACTCGGTGCGCGTACGTCGGATTTCGGAATTCTGCCCTTCAAGACGGTGCGAGTGTGGGCATTCTCGTTGCCAAACCCCTAGGCGCGGCCTCCTCCGGGCGCAGAGGAGGGGAGGGGCCTTCCAGTGGTGCGGCCGGAAGACCGCACCAGAACGGGAAGGGAAGCGGCGAGCCAACCTTTCGGCGGCTCGCGCCATCACACCAAGTTGTGGCGCGGTTTCCTGACCGCGCCACTCTCCCGCGAAGAACTGGCGAAGGGCCGCCAAACCCCATGCTGTGACGCAGGCCCACAGTCGGTTTGAAGCCTGCCGCCCCGCATGCGCGGGGCTCCGGAGGGGGGTAAGGGGGCGTATCCGATACCCACGGCTTGTGTGCGCCGTGCCGGCGGCCCACTGCGCCGTGGGCTACTTGAAGAGTGCCGCCCCGCGTTCCGCGGGGCTCCGGACGGGGCGCAAACGGCTTCGCGCCTGAGTCCCATAGCCCTGAACATCGTGCCCCGCCGTTCCCGCGCGTCCGAAGCGCCCCGCGCCCAACGGGCGCGCACATATCAGCCCAGGGCACAAGGAGCCCGCACCGAAGGTGCGGCGACTGACGCCCTGGGTTACCGTGCCCCCCCCTACACCCAAGGCCTGTAAGGCCGACACTCCGTGCCCCGCGAGAACTGGCGAAGGGCCGCGGCCGCGGCGCCCAAAAAATCGAGTAGGTGGGAGGGTCGCCCCTCCCACCTCTCACACCACCGGGCATACCTGCTCGGTACCACGGCGGTTCCTTTATGTTCT
>JAFGTL010000047.1 GCA_016934125.1 Candidatus Hydrogenedentota bacterium | reverse complement strand
CGTCAAAGCGCCCGATGGGCGCCACGCCAACCAGATCAGCGCCCGACGACAGGGCGGCTTGCTTGAGATCATCTGTGAACGACATGATTCCTCCTCGGATATGGGCGGCTCATCCTGCGGGAGCCGCCAAGGTGACGCGGCTGGCTGCGTGGCCGAGGGCGAACGACAAGCCCTGGCCCGCGTTGCGAACCGCTGTTCGGAACTGTTCCTGATCGCGTCCGTCCCAGCTCGCCTTCTGATCGGAGGCACCGATTGCGGCAACGACGCGGCCTTCGCTGGTGCGGATAGGCGCAGCAACGCCGATCACGGTGGGCGCCGGGCCACTGGGTTTCAAGATGACGCCAACACCGGATCGCGCGATTTCGTCCAGTTCTTCCGCCCACTCCTGCGAACGCGCCCCCTGCTCGGGCAGCAGTTCCGCTCGCTGTTCCGGAGGCATGTGGGCCAGAAGCACCTTGCCCATGGCCGATTGCGTCAGTTCCATGACGCTGCCGAAGCCCGGCGCACCGTCTGTGTAACACCCTGCCGGATATACCGTTGCGACTGTCAGAACCCGCCCGAGGTGGAGGACGCCGAGGTACGTGGCCGCGCCGAGGCGATCCGACAGATCCCGGATGTACGCCATGCCCACCCGCCGCAACTCCATCCGCGACAGGATCGAGTGGGACAACTCAAGGGTTCGCAGACCGATCCAATACCTGCGGGTTCGAGGGTGGCGGTTGACGTAGCCGTTGGCGACGAAGGTCTTGAGGAGCCGGCAGGCGTGGCCCTTGTCGAGGCCGGTTAGTTGGGCGAGTTCGGCGAGCGTGAACTCGCGGGCCTCGGCGGCCATGGTTTCGAGCAGTAGCAGGCCCTTTTGGAGTGTAGCGTTGCGCATATTGTCGATACCGAAACTTTTGGACATTCTATTGTCAAATAGACAATTTGTCAACCCCCCTTTCGCCCTATCTCACCGCGCTTCCCGCCGTGCGCATTCGATTTGATCTCGTACCAACGGTGTGGTATCCTTTGTCGCCCTCTGAGGCACGGAGTGGATTGTTGTGCCTGAAGGGCGGGGACGGCGGCATGGCGATGCCGCCGCGACACGTAAACGCTTGTTCTTCGGCGACCCCATCGTCTAGTCTGGCCTAGGACACCAGCCTTTCACGCTGGCGACACGGGTTCAAATCCCGTTGGGGTCGCCATTTCTTTTGCCCGCCGTGCGGGCATCGGGGCGAATCCGGCACGGTGTGTTGCGCACGGGGCGGTGAACTGATACAAACTCGGTGTGGGGCACATCTGGAGCGCGCGAGGCAGTTTACGGAGCCGTAGTACAAGGCACGGACATGGACACGCCGGATCAACTGGACATCGCCGGGCGGGAAGCCACCGTCTGCATCGAGGGGACGGTGGAGCGCATCGTGTACGAGAGCCAGGAGAGCGGATTCCTGGTGGGCCGGTTGATCGAGGAGGGGAAGCGGGAGCCCACCACCTTCGTGGGCAACGTGATCGCCGTGTCGGCCGGCGAGACAATCCGCCTCTGGGGCCGGTGGGTGGATGATCGGAAGTTTGGGCGGCAGTTTCGGATCGAGCGATACGAAACCGTGGTGCCGTCGACGGCCGCCGCCATCGAGAAATACCTCGGTTCGGGGCTGGTGCGCGGAATCGGCCCGGCCTTCGCGAAACGGCTGGTGGCCGCCTTCGGCGTCGAGACACTGCGCGTGATCGACGAGGAGCCGAAGCGGCTGCGTTCCGTGGCCGGCATCGGCCGGACGCGGGCGAAACGGATCCGGGAGGCCTGGGCCGGGCAGAAGGCCATCCAGTCGATCATGCTCTTCCTCCAGGGCCACGGGATCGGCGTCGGCCAGGCGGTGCGCATCTACAAACGATACGGCGACGCGGCCGTGGCCGTGCTCCGTGAGAACCCCTACCGGCTCGCCCAGGACATCGCCGGCATCGGATTCAGGAGCGCCGACGCCATCGCCGAACAGCTCGGCATCGCGAAGGACTCGCCCAAACGCGCCGAGGCGGGGCTGCTGTACACCCTCGAGCGCGCCAGCAGCGAGGGACACGTGTATCTGCCCGAGGCGGAACTGATCGAGCGGGCCGCAGCGCTGCTGGCCGTGGAGGCGGGCACCCTCGAGGGGCCGTTGGCCGCCGCGGTGGAGCGCCGCGCGGCCGTGCGCGACGGCGACGCGCTCTACCTGCCTGCATTGTACGAGGACGAGACGGGCTGCGATCGTTTGTTGAAGCGGCTGGTATCGGTTCCCCTCGATCCGGTGCCGATCAAAGTCGACAAGGCCATCGAATGGGTGGAAGCCCGCGGCGGAATCCAGTTGTCCGACGAGCAGCGCGCCGCGATCCGCACGGCGGTGTCGTCCAAGGTGATGGTGATCACGGGCGGGCCCGGCACCGGGAAAACGACGGTGCTGAACGGGCTGCTCGACATTTTCGACAAGAAGGGACTGGCGATCCAGCTGGCAGCGCCCACGGGACGCGCGGCCAAGCGCATGGAAACGGCTACGGGCCGCGAGGCGCGCACCATCCACCGCCTCCTCGAATACAGCCCGAAACAGGGCGGATTCACGCGCAACGAGGGCAACCCCGTCGCGGCCGATCTCGTGGTGATCGACGAGTGTTCCATGGTGGACGTGGGCCTCATGCACAGCCTGTTGAAGGCCATGCCGCCGCAGGCGCGTGTGTTCCTCGTCGGCGACGTGGATCAGCTCCCGTCCGTCGGCCCGGGCAACGTGTTGCTCGACATCATCGCAAGCGCCGTGTTCCCGGTGGTGTGGCTCAAAACCGTCTTCCGCCAGGCCGCCGAGAGCGGCATTATCGCCAACGCCCACCGCATCAACCGGGGCGAGTATCCCGAGTTCAACACCACCGACTTCTTCTTCGTCGAGCGCAAGGATCCGGCCAAGGCGCGCGAGGCCGTGTTGGAGCTGGTGACGGAGCGGATCCCGAAGAAGTTCGGGCTGGATCCGAAACGCGACATCCAGGTGCTCGCGCCGATGCACCGGGGCGAGGTGGGCGTCACCCGGCTCAACGAGACGCTGCAGGCCGCGCTCAATCCCAGCGTGGCGCCCATCGGCCGCAAGAGCTTCGGCAAGGGCGACAAGGTGATGCAGCTCCGGAACAACTACGAACTCGATGTGTACAACGGCGACGTGGGCGTGATCACCGTGGTGGACGAGGAGTTGAAGGAGGCGCAGGTGGTGTTCGACGACGAGCGCGCCGTGGTGTACGCCTTCGAGGATCTCGACGAACTGGCGCTGGCCTACGCGAGCACGGTGCACAAGTCCCAAGGCAGCGAGTACGGCGCGGTGGTAGTCCCGCTGCTGACGCAACACTACATGATGCTCGTGCGCAACATCCTCTACACGGCCGTCACCCGGGCCAAGGCGCTCGTCATCGTTGTCGGCGATCCCAAGGCGGTGGGCCTGGCCGTGCGCAACACCGACGTGGCCCGGCGCAACACCCGGCTGGCCGATCGGCTCAGGAACCGTTCCGCCGGGTGAAGTTGCCCCGGACGCCGTACGACATGAACTCGTCGGAGGCCATTTCCTGCCATTCCGGATCGAGGCCGATGGAGGCGTTGTCGCCGTAGTAGCCCGCCACGAACCCGCCCCGCCCCCGCCAGAGCTTGTCGAGCATTTCGCGCGCCCGCGCCCGAATGAGGGCTTCGTCGCCACTCTGAAGGGTAGTCTGGATGTCGACGGGGCACCAGAAGGTGATCTTGCCGCGTTCCTGGTGGCCGGCGAGCACATCGAGGCCGTGGAGTTCGGGCTGATCGAACTGGAGGAGGTCGACGCCCGCCGCCATGAGGTCGGGCACGATGGCCTCAGTCTGGCCGCAGGAATGCATGAACACGCGAATGCCGAGATCGTGGGCCAGGCCGCAGAGCTTGTGGAACCGGGGCCCGAACTCGGCCCGCCACAGCGCCGGATCGATGAGGAGTTGCACCTGGGTGCCCCAGTCTTCGCAGAACATGATGCTGTCCGCCCCGGCGGCGGCGTAGTTGCGGATCATGTCTTCAACCATGCTATCGATGCGATCATGCAGCACGTGAATCCGCTCGGCATCCATGAGGAGATCGAGGAAATACTGATCGAGCTTGCGCAGCTTGCGTGCGATGTTGAAGGCAAAGCCTGGCACGCCCCCCAGAACCCAGCGATCGGGGTGCTCGGCGCGTACGCGGCGCACCCGCTCGTAGGAGGCGGGATCGGAGTAGTCGGGGAACGTGAACGAGTCGAGATCGTCGAGACTCGCCAAGGCGCCCTTCACCACCTCGCCCTTGGAGGTGCGATCGACGCGGCCCCACACATTGCCCCACTCGTCGACGCGCTCCCACCGGCCGCCACCGGCCTCCTGCCAGTCCGTGGCCGGCGTCTCCACATCCGGGCCTGCGCCGGTGAAATCCGACTGGCCGAACGAGCGCGCCACCCGCTCCGGCCCCTCGAAATCCAGCGTCCTCCTCACAATCTCGCGTGCGTTCACGACTACGCCTCCCGCATTGGTGCTTCCTATCAGGCGAACCGCAGGAGGATAGCATGCTTCGCCGGCCCCAATCCCCTTTTTCGCGGACGCGCGGCCTTCTGGTAGGATAAGGCCTCACGCAACCCGCCCGCACCGGGCAGGGGGACTCAATGTCGGCGCCGAGTTCGAGAACCGCCCAGGATCCGGGCCGGCCGGTGGCGCGATCGCACCGGGCCGAGTTGGCCCTGTGCGTTGTGGTGATGGCGCTGGCCACCGCGGCCGTGTACACCTGGGTGCTTGCCGGCACGGACGAACTCCGCTTCGTGGGCACGGGCGACGCCACCTGGGGGTGCGGCCCGAGCGCGTTTCTCATGGACTATGCCGTCCAGCACGGCGAGATCCCCTTCTGGAACCCGCTGGCCTTCTGCGGCATGCCCTATGCCGCCCATCCGGGCCGGCCGGCGTTCTATCCGCCCTATCTGCTGCGAAGCGCGCTCACGGTGCACCCTACGCCGCTGCGCACGCATGCCGGCCTGGCAATCCTCATCGGGCTGCATGTCGTGTTGGCGGGCCTGGGCGCGTTCCTCTTGGCGCGCAGCCAGGGCATCAGCCGGGCCGGGGCGTTCGTGACAGCCTTCGCGTTCGCCTTCGGCAGCAACTTCATCATGCGCACCGTGCTCGGCCATTGGCTCTATGTCGGCATCGCGGCGTGGTTTCCCTTTCTCTTGCTCGCCATGGGCAAGGCGCTCGGCGCGGCTCGCCGGCGCGACAAGATCTACTTCGCCGTCGCGGGCGGCATCGCCCTGGGCATGGCTGTCCACTGCGGCGTACCACAGCCGCTCATGACGATGGGATTCGCCCTGGCGGCCTACTACGTCGTCTACCGCCTTCTTCACCGCCCTGCCCTTCGCGATACGGCCCGCCCGCGGCCGGTGGCACGTGTCCTGATTGACGACGCGCTGGCCATGGGGCTCATGGCCGGCCTCGGATTCGCCATCGGCGTGGCATCCTTTCTGCCGGCCCTCGAGTTCGCAGGACACAGCGCCCGCACCGGCTCGGATGTGATGGGGAGCTTCACGCGCATCGCTGAAGAGCCGCCATGGAACGTCCTCCAACTCCTGCTCACCTATCCAGGCCTGAACAACTCGGGGGGACTCCGGTTCGCCGGCGCCGGCGTAGTCATCCTGGCGCTCGCCGCCTTCACGCACCCGAACCGGCGGGCCGTCGCGCTGCACGCGGCCATGTTCTACATCGCTTTCGACTGCTGCATGGGCGTGCCGTTCCCGTTCGCGTGGATCCTGAGCACGGTCTCGCCCTTCTCGATGAACGTGCCGGCGCGCGGCACCATCTACGTCTGCCTGTTTCTCGGCCTGCTGGCCGGATTCGGCCTCGACGCGATGACGACGCGGCTGCGCACCGCCCGGCTCACCGCGGCGCGCTCGGGCGCGCTCCTGGTGGCGGGCCTCGTCCTGCTCGACGTGCTCCAGCGCTGTTTGAGTCCCCATCCCTACCTGGGCGAACGGCAGGGGCTCGTGCTGTTTCCGGCATGTGTCCTGCTCGCGGCGGTGGGCGCGGCATGGATCCCCTGGAAACGCGCGGCCGGCGGATGCATGGCGGCGGCGGTGTTCCTCGAACTCTGGCGGTGGAATCTGGTGTTCATTCCCTCCCTGTATGCGGTATGGGGCCTGTGGGATCCCGGCGGCCCGGAGTTCTTCGCCCGGGAACGCACCTTCTGGCCCGGCAACCAACGCGCGGCGGGCAGCGAACTGAACAAGAACCTCTATGATCTCGAAGGGAGTATGGACGGATACGATCCGCTCTTCATCGAGGCCGTCCGCCGCGTGGCCTGCGATCCCGCGAAGCAGGACGAGTACTACCGCGGAATCGGGGCCTACGAAGCCACGCGGCACAACGCGCGGGGTTACCTGTTCCTGAAACGCCCGTTCTGGCTCGCCCGGCAGTACGTCCGGGGCCCGTTGCCGCCCGCCGATGCGCTGTTTCCCGCCGCCACCACGGTGTTTCTGCCGGAGCCGCCCGAGGCGCTGGCCGTGCCGGAAGTGGGCCGGGCCGATCTGCCCGAATCGGGCATTTCGGCGGACTTCGAGGAGAGTCCCGTGGCCGTGCCGCGGGTCGGCGTGGCCGAGCATCCGAAGTTGGGCACGTGGCCGCGCCTTGAACTGCGCCCGCTCGATATCCCTCCCCGCCACTCTGCGCTGACAATGACGGTGGCCCTCGACAGGCCCGTCACCGTCGAGTCGCGCTTCGCGCAGCCGGGGATGGATCGGCCCGACTTGGGCCGCGAATTCGCCGTGCCCGCCTGTCCGGACAACCCCGCACGCCTTCGCTTCATGCTGCCCGATTACCGGCCCATCGAGGCCGTGTTCGACTTCCGGTTCGAGGACGAGCCGGGCGCCGTCACCGTGTCCGCCGTGTCCGTGCAGACGGACGCGAACGACGAGGAGGAGCGGCTGCGCATCCTGTCGCGCGGAATGAACGCCGTCGAAGTCGAACTGCGCGATCTGCCCGAAGCCCGGATCCTGACATTCACCGACGCAGACTATCCCGGCTGGCGGGCGTTCCTCGATGGCCATCCCATGCCCATCATGCGGGCCAACGACGTGTTCAAGGCCGTGGCCGTGCCGGCCGGCACGCACCGCGTGCGGTTCGTCTTCCGGCCGTGGCGCCAGTATGCGGCATTGCTCGTGTCGGGCGCCGTGTTTGTGGCCGCGGTCACGTATCTCGCGGGGGCGGGGCCCCGGCGGCGCCGGCCTGCCGCGCCCTCGGCTTTACACGGATAGCGCGGCGTACTACACTGTCGGGCCGCGGGCGGCGGTGCGGAATCCAGGTTTCCCTGGGCGGCATTGCCGCCGGCACTGCGGAAACCAGACGAATACGGAGAAAGAAGATGACGGGATTTGTGCCGCTGTTGATCGGATGCATCGCGAACTGCTCCCAGGCCGCGGAAGCGCAACCAGGGGCGCCGGCCGAAGCCGGCCGCCGCGGCGTGACATTCTACGTGTCGAAGCTCGGCGATGGTTCGGACGGCCTGTCGTGGGCGACGGCCTTCACCGCCGTACAGACGGCCCTCGACGCCATCCCCGACGACAAGGGCGGCCACCGGATCATCGTCCGGCCCGACACCTACATGGAAGCCAACATGCTTCCGGCCCATCCGGGCGCCGCGGGCGCGTACAACGAGTTGGTGGGCGACTTCGACGGCCGCCTCGGCTCGGGCACGACGGGCCACGTCGTCCTCGACGCCGGCGATCCGCGCCGGGGGTTCAAGAGCTACGACTGGTGGGGGAACATCCGCGCCTATCAGAAGGGGTGGTCGGCCGAACACACGCAAGAGACGGTGTCGGCCATCAACTGGGATCGCTGGATCCTCCGCCGGCTGTACGCCACCGGCGGTGACGGCGGGCTCTGCTTCGACTGCACGAACCGCATCGAGCCGTTCACCGTCATCGTCGAGGACTGTGTCAGCATCGGGCGCGCGTTCGGGTGCGGCGCCATGAGTTGCCTGTCGCGCGCCGACGAGCCCATCACCTTCCGCCGCTGCAACATGTGGTCGCTGGACGAGTGG
>JAFGTL010000046.1 GCA_016934125.1 Candidatus Hydrogenedentota bacterium | reverse complement strand
GGGGGGGGGGTGGGGGGGGGGGGTGGGGGGGGGGGGGAGGGGGGGGGTGGTGTGTGTGTCGGGCTGGGCCGCGCCGGCGGCGGGCGCGGCCGGTGCGCCCGGTGCGCGCCCGGTGGCGAACCGGGCGATCATCGTCGATGACGCGGGCGTGCTCCGCTGGGAGGACACGGGCGGCGAGGTGGCGTTGTTCGGCGTCAACTACTACGCGCCCCATTGCCTCAACTACCACGATCTCAAGGCGCTGGGCCTCAACATCGAGGAGGTCATCGATCGCGATCTGGCCCATCTCGAACGCATGGGGCTGGACGCGCTCCGGTTGCACGTGTTCGATCGGGAGATCAGCGACCGCCAGGGGAACCTCCTTGACAACGAGCACCTCCGCCTGCTCGATTACCTCGTCACGCAGGCCAAGGCGCGGGGGTTCTACACGGTGCTCACGCCCATCGCGTGGTGGGGGTCGCCGAACCCGCACGATGGGTTCTCGGACACCTACACCATGCGCGAGATGACTACCGATCCCGAGGCGTGGAAGGCGCAGGAGGCCTACCTGGCCCAGTTCGTCTGCCACGTCAACCGGTATACCGGGCTGGCGTACAAGGACGATCCGGCCGTGCCGGCCTTCGAGTTGATCAACGAGCCGCTGTATCCCGAGGGCACGAGCGACGAGGAGGTGTGCGCGTACATCAACGCGCTGGCCGGTGCCGTGCGCGCCACGGGCTGCCGGAAACCGCTGTTCTTCAACGGCTGGACGGGCCGCGAGGCGGCCGTGGGCGACGCGCACGTCGACGGCTGCACCTTCGGCTGGTATCCGACGGGGCTGGTGGCCGGCCATGCGCTACGGGGCAACTTCCTGCCGCGGGTGGATCGCCATCCGACGATGTCTGCGCCGGAACTGGCCGGGAAGGCGCGGATCGTGTACGAGTTCGACTCGGCCGACGTGGCGGGCGGGTATCTGTATCCGGCCATGGCGCGGGCGTTCCGGACGGGCGGCGCGCAGATCGCGACGCAGTTCCAGTACGATCCGCTGCCCGTCGCGCCGTTCAACCTAGGCTGGCAAACGCACTTCCTCAACCTGGTGTATGCCCCGGGCCGGGCCGTCGGATTCATGGTGGCTTGTGAGGCCTTCCACCGGATTCCCCGGGGAACGGCGTACGGGAACTACCCGGAGAACGCGCAGTTCGGGCCGTTTCGCGTGAGTTACGAGGAGGACTTGGCCGAGTGGGCCACGGCCACCGACTTCATGTACTCGAACACGACGGCGACGCGCCCGCCGGACGCGGCATCGCTCGAGCGGATCGTAGGGTGCGGCTCGTCGCCGGTGGTCGAGTATGAAGGAACCGGGGCGTACTTCGTCGAGCGGCTGGAGCCTGGCGTGTGGCGGCTCGAGGTGTATCCGGACGCGGTGTGGGTGGACGATCCTTTCGGGCGGGACACGGGCTTCGATCGGGAGTGCTCGCGGGTGCTGTGGCGGACATGGCCCATGACGCTCCGCCTGCCCGATCTCGGGCCGGCGTTCGCCGCCGAGGCCATCGACGCCCGCAATGCCTTCACGCCTGCCCCGGCGGAAGGCGGCCGGCTCCTCGTTCGCCCGGGCGTCTACCTCCTGCACCGGGCGGGCATCGCCGTGCCGGCGGGGCTCCGCGAAGCGCCATGCGAGTTCATCGCACCGCCGCCATCGGATGCGCCGGCCGCGTTGTGGCACGAGCCTGCCGCGTTTGCGCTTGAAGGGGCGCCTGTGGATGTCGCGGCGACGCTCGCCGCACCGGATACGCCCGGCCGCGTCACCCTTTTCGTTCGCGGCCACGGCGAGGGCGCCTTCCGCCCGGCCGCCATGAATTGCGCCGCTGCCTACCGCTACGCCTATACAATCCCTGCGAACTGGCTGCCGGCCGGCGACGCGGAGTATTTCATCGCGGTGCAGGCAGCCGATGTGACGCGCGTGTTCCCGTCCGGGGCCGCCTGCGAGCGCCCCGAGGAGGGTTTTCGCCTGCCCGCACCGTGGCTGCTGTTCGAGGCGGCACCGGGGCTGCCAATGCCGGAGGTCGCCACGCCCGGCGCCCACGCTGCAACGGCCGCCTTGGCCGAGGCCAGCGGCGACTCGCCGTGCGCGGTGCGCCTGCGGGCCGACGGATTCGAGGAGGGGGGCTGCTCCGGCCTGCGGCTGCCCGTTTTGGCGCGTCCGCAGGGCGATGGCGGCGACGCGGCGTGGCCCGGCGACTGGGAGGTGGTGATCACGGCGCGAAGTCTGGTGCCCGAGACCACGGCCGTCGAGATCGGCCTCGTCGAAGCGGACGGATCCGCCTACGGCTTCGACGCGCCCATCGCGCCGGACTGGGGCGAGAGCCGGACTCGCGTCAGCGAGCTGCGGCCCCTGTGGGACACGTCGGGCAAACGCCTCCGGGTGGATCGCGTGCAATCGGTGAGCGTGGTGTACGGGGCGTGGCTGTTCCGCGGGCTGCGGGAGCAGCCGCACGGCCTCGAAATCGCCCGGGTGCGCCTCGAACCGATTGCGCCCGTCTGGCGCGTGCCCGTGTTGCCGCGCAACGCGGCCGTGGCCCTCTTCGACGCCGAACGGCATCATGTGAATCCGCGGGCCGGCCAACTGCCGTGCCATACGGCGCTCGTGCCCGGGGCCGGCGGCAAGCACCAAGCGCTCCGGATCGCCGTGGACGGGTTCGAGGCCCCGCCCAGCAGCGTGGCCTTCTGGAATTCGGTGGAGGCCGAGTTGGACGCGCGCCGCGGCGACTTGGAGCGCGTCGATCGCGTCGTGGTACGGGCGCGCGCATACAGCCCGGCGACAAACGCCATCGAGATCGCGTTGATCGAGCGGGACGGCTCGGTATGGGGCGCAAACGCAGGGCTCACGACGGCGTGGCAGGACGTCGCCGTACCGCTGTCGGCGTTGCGGTTCTTCTCGCACTGGCCGGGCAATCCGGCTGATCGCGGCGGCGAGGGCGACAGACTCGATCCGGCGAACCTGGCCGCCGTGAACGTGTGTTTCGGCGCGTGGCTCTACCGCGAGCACGCCGGCCAGCGCCACGTCGTCACCATCGAGCGGATCCTGCTCGACGGGCCCGGCGAGTAAGGCGCGCTACTTCTCGACGTCGCCCGACACCACCTCGGCGAAGTTGGGAGCCTGCTCCGTCTTCTCGGAGCTGAGCGCCCAGGCGATGGCGTCCACGGCGGTTTGCTGGAACGTGGGGTTCGTCCAGACATCGTCGCGGTGGCCGAGGGCCGTGGAATAGATGCGCCCTTTGCCGAGTTGGCGGCACCACACCACCGGATAGGCGGGGATGTTGTAGGCCTCTTGCTTGGTGCGTTCGTCGCCCGGATCCATGGTGACGAGGACATGGATCGCGTCTCGGTTGAAGTTGCGGAACAGATACCACTCCTCATGAAGCGCCCAGTCGTTCGGGAAGTGGGCCATGGCGGGATGCTTGGGATCGATGACTTTCATCGTGCCCGTGAACTGGCCGCCGTGGGTGCGAAACTCGGCGCCGATCAGCTTGGTGTAGGGGCTCGGCTCCGGGGCTTCGGAGCGGAACGTGTCCGTGGCGGAGTGGAATCCGATGAACGCGCCGCCCTCCTCGATCCACGCCGTCAACTCGGCCACGCCTGTCTCGCTCATGCCGGGCGCGCCGTCCTTGCCGCCGGCAGCGGTCAAGTCGCCCTGGGTGTAGAACATGACGAGGGCGTAGTTCTTGAGGTTGTCGGCGTTGATGGTTCCGGCATCTTTGGTGCAGTCCAGGCGGGCGCCCATCTTGGTTGCCAGGGCGGTGAGCACCTCGTCGGAGATGCTCGGGCCGCCATCGCGGAGCTTCACGGGCGAATGCTCGAACCCAACCGACTTGCTCAGATACAGGAACCGGAGTTCATCGGCGCCGGCCGTGCCCGTCACGAGCAATGCCGGCAGCAGGATGAGCGACGAGATGAGAATCAGGTGTTGCATGGGAATGCCTCCATATCCTTCGCGGCGCCGAGCGGCCCCCGGGCCGGCCCGCCACGTTCCGTGCCACAACGTCCACACCTACCTTAGCACGCCGGCGGTGTCGAGCGGTATGCCTTTCCGGCAGCGGCGAGTTGTGGTATGCTGAGAGCAGTGGCCCGGCCTGAAGACAGGCGGGATTACCGTGACGGCGCATGCGGCACGGGGCATCCGGGATGGGTGACGTCGGCGCTTCCGGGACAGGGAGATCGAGGATGCGAGGCGCGGCGTCGGATCAGGCGAAGCTGAAAGCCGTCATTAACGGGGCCCGGGCCATTCTCGAGCGGAAATCCTTCGTCGAGTCGTCCCGCGCGATCTTTGACTACTGCTGCGCCCTGACAGGCGCCGTGTCGGGATACGTGGCCCTGCTTAGCGAGAATGGCGAGGAGAACGAGGTGCTCTTTCTCGAGGCGGGCGGCAGGCCGTGTACGGTGGATCCGAATCTCCCCATGCCGATCCGCGGGCTCCGGGCGGTGTGCTACGAAACGCACGAGCCGGTGTACGAAAACGACTTCATGCACAGCGAATGGGCCCGCTTCATGCCGGAGGGGCACGTGGCCATGCAGAACGTCCTGTTCGCCCCGCTGAACATCGAAGGCAGAACCGTAGGCGTTATGGGGCTGGCCAACAAACCGGGGGACTTCACGGACGAAGACGGGGAGATCGCGGCGGTGTTCGGCGAACTGGCGGCCGTGGCCTTGTCGAACAGCCGCTACATCGATCTTCTTCACGAGAAGACGGCCTCGTTGGAGAAGGCGATCGCCCAGATCAAGACGCTGCGCGGGCTGCTGCCCATGTGTTCCCGCTGCAAGCGGATTCGCGATGACGAAGGATTCTGGACGCGGGTGGAGGCATACCTCGCCCACCACACCGACGCGCTCGTCAGCCATGGGCTGTGTCCCGACTGCCTCCAGGAGTTGTATCCGGAAGAGGCAAAGCGAATCCTGAAGGACGGCGGACACCCACCCTCCTCCTAGGCGGGAACACCCCTTATCATCTTCCGGAAACAACCGGACGACCGTCCCTGCTCAAGGCAGATCGTCGAAGGTGTAGAAACGGAGCCCGATGCGTTTGGCGTGGGCGAGGATCTGTTCGAGCGAGCCGGGCAGGATGTGGTTTCGGTTCTCCGTGCCGATGTTGTGGGAGTAGAGGACGACGAGTTCCCGCTTCTCAAGGGC
The DNA here is from genome assembly GCA_016934125.1 of Candidatus Hydrogenedentota bacterium. Lineage (GTDB taxonomy): Bacteria > Hydrogenedentota > Hydrogenedentia > Hydrogenedentales > SLHB01 > JAFGTL01. The sequence continues at coordinate 3,541 of JAFGTL010000046.1, read as the reverse complement.
GCGATCGAGGGCTTCGGTGACTTGGGCGATGCCGTCTTCGTGTCCCGGCTCGCCGGCTCTGTCCATGCTGCGGCCGGCGAAGCAGCCGCGCGCGGCGACGGCATTGATGGGCGTGAAAATGGCGTCCAACTGGGCGATTCGCTCCCCTTCCGTTGGATACGCGCCGGTGCGGAGGTGGCGGAACCGTTCGAGCAGGGCCGCGTCGGTGGCCTCGTTGTTGTTACTGCAGGGATAGGCGAACGAGGTGGGATGGAGGCCGGCTGCGTCCATCAACGCGACCGCGGGCGTGACATCATCGCGCAGGTAGGCATCCAGCGAGTGCTGCTCCGTGTATTCGACTGCCTTCCGATGCCGGAGGCCGTGGCACCCGACGGCGTGGCCCGCCTGGCGGAGCCGCTGAAGGCCCGCCACCTGCTCCGGCGTGAGCTCGTCGAATCCCGTCACGAAAAACGTGGCGTGGGCGCCGCATTTCTCGAAAAGGGGCATGGCGGCCACCCACTGCGAGACGAAGGTGTCGTCAAACGTGAGCACGACGCCCGGCTCGGTGAGGGCGGGGCGTTTCTCCGCCTCGCCCGATGCCGCCTCGGCCGCGTCCGGCCCGGCGCCGGCCGCACACGCGCCCGGCAACAACAACACTGCGATCCAGTTCACCAAAACCTCCATTCTGCGGGGGATTCCGTGTCCGCGCTCTCGGCGCGCCCGGCGGGCACGCCCGCCCAACTATGCCAGAGCGCGCCGCGCCGGGCAAGGCGGCCGCGTTGAACGTTGTCGGCCCGGGGGCGTCTAATGGGGCGGAAGGGCGTTGTACATGGACACCATGGCTCGCGAGGGGGTCTTGAGCAGTCTTCCCGCCATAGACGAGGCCGAAGCCGGCATCGACCTTGAGCAACTTGTGCGCGAGGAGAGCGATCGACTGCGCGGGTTGGCGTGGCGATTCGGGCTGCCCTCCGCCGAACTCGACGATGCGGTGCAGGAGGTCTTCGCCCGGGCCTGGGCGGGCCGCGCGCGGTTTCGGGGCGATTGCGCCCCGGCCACGTGGCTGACGCGGATTGCGGTGAACTACTTCACGTCGCGCCGGCGCACACTGCTGCGGCGGATGCGGGTGTTTGCAGGCGGCAGGCCGGCGGGCGACGCGTCGGCGCCTCCCGGGAACACCGCGGAACGGGCCGAGGCGCACGCACGGGCAGTCGAATGCATCCGCGCCTTGTCGCCGAAACTGCGCAAAGTATTCGTCTTGCGATACTTAGAAGAGATGTCCTGTGCGGAAGTCGCCGAAACCCTCGGCATCCCGGAGTCAACCGTGCGCACACGGGTGTACAACGCCCGGAAGAAGCTGCGCAACATATTGAAAGGACATGCGTTATGAGCGATGAACGGATGCATGGCGGCCTCCTCATCGCCTATGCCGACGGCGATTTGGACGCCGAACAGGCTGCGGACGTCGAGAAACGGCTCGCCGCTTCGCCGGCGGATCGCCGGGCCGTAGACGAATACCGGGCGAGTCTGGCCGTTGTGGTGGACGGGCTGGCCCCGGCGCCCGCGGGCCGGCAGGCGTCGATGGGGCGGCTGCGCGGGCACATCCGGCGGCGGCGTGCGGTTCGGCTGGGCGCGGCGGCGGTTGCGGCGGCCGCCTTGGCCTTGTGCGTCCACGCGGGGCTGCGGACAGGCGGCCAGTCGGCCCCCGCGGATGAACCGGCGACGGCGTCGGTGGACACGGCCGGGCACGCGGAATTGGCGGCGCTCGAGGAGCGGATCGCCGAACTCGAACGGCAACTGGCGCGGGTTCAGGCGGCCTACGCGGCCCTGGCGGCAGCAGAGCGCCCGCTTGTCAACCGGGCGCAATGTGAGCGGGAAGAGGTGGCGGCCATCTGCGTGGCGGCCGCACGGAATATCGAAGAACGGAAGGGCGACATGTCCGGCGCGCTGGCCCGATACCGCTACGCCGCGGAGAAGTTCCCGGAAACGGCCGCGGCATCGCAGGCCCGCGAGCGGATCGCCGCGTTGTCCAATGACACCATTTAGCGCCCCCACGGGGTGCGCCCCTGCGGGGGCGTAAGACACGGGAGGATTCCAGCATGAGACACCTTTCGATCCTGGCGGTTGGCATTCTGTTGGCGGTGATGTGTGCGGGTGCCGGCGCCCAGGATGCGCCGGCCGCCCCGGCCCCACCGCCTGCGCCACCCGGGCCTGCCGCGCCCGCCCCCGGGCCACCCCTGCCGCCCGAGGAGGACACGTTCGCCGAAGTGGGCTTCGAGGAGGACGTGTACGATCTCTTCCAGGCCTGGCTCGACGAGCGGGGGGAAGACGGGTTGCTGTGGGCCCTTCGCGTGCCGTCGGACGAGGAAGCCGTGGCAACCTGGATCCGGGCACAGGTGCTCGGGCACCGGGAGCCCGTGACACGGGGCGATACACTGGTGCTGGCGTTTGGCCGTTGGCCGCTCGACACCGGGACGGCGGAGAAGCAACTGTCCCGTCTGCTGGATGTGTTCGAGGACGTGATGAAGGAGCGCGAGCAGGCCGCGGAGGAAGAGGCCCAACGCCGCGGCAGGATGGTGAGCGAGCAGGAGGAGGCCTCGGCGCGGGCCCAACTCCTGGAACTGCGGCATCGGAGCGCCCGGGAACTCATGGGGCGGCAGGCCGGTGACATCGAGGAGGAACTCCGCGACATCGATCGACAGGAACTCGACATGAGGCTCGAGCGGGCCGAACTCGAAGCGCGGCTCGATGTCGTACAGCGGCAGCTTGCGGAACAGGAGCCCATCATCCTCGTGGCCAAGGAATCGGCCGCGGAGGTGGAGCGCGTGCGTAAGGAAACCGAACTCGCCCTGGAGCGCGCCAAACGGGAGCACGAACGGGTGGAGGCCATGCACCGCGAAGGGCTCGGCACGTCCGAACAGCTCGAGAAGGCGGCGGAGCGTGTGAAGCAGGTTGAGTTGGCTATGACGGGGCTCGAGCCGCACGCCGAGGAGATTGTAAATCCGATCTATATGAAGCTCAAGGAGATGCTGGTGGATCTCGAGACGAATCTGGCCGGGATCGTGGCGCGTGAGCAGGTGTTGAATGAGCGCCAGGCCAAACTGATGGAACTGGTGGGAGTTGCCTACGAGTTCGAGCAGGAGGCGGAGCGGCTGGAGGCCGTCATCCGGCCTCAGCCCCCTCGCATCGTGCACTCCGGCCACCGGGAGGGCCGGCGGCTGCCGAAGGCGCCGGTGGTCGTGTTGACGGAGTAGGACGGGCGCGGTTGTGCTGAACGGGCCCCGTGCGGGTGGTCGACTGCCCGCGCGGGGCCCTTTATGATGGGGGCCTGGGTCGGCTGCGGAACAGGGCTTGCCGATTGAACCGGCGGGCCGCCTCCGGTGTCTGTGGAGTGTGAAGGGCCAAGGGATGAACACCGATCGCGAGTTGATTGAGCGAATCCGCACGGGCAACGAGGCGGCGTTCAATACCTTGTTCGATCGGCATGCCGATCGCGTCCGACGCCGGGCCATGGGCATCGTGCGCGACGCGGCCGCGGCCGAGGATCTCGTGCAGGAGGTGTTCC
>JAFGTL010000045.1 GCA_016934125.1 Candidatus Hydrogenedentota bacterium | reverse complement strand
GTGGCCATCGCGCTTGCCATCGCCGCTATCGCGTCATTCCTCACCGTGCGCCTCCTGCCGCGCCAGGCTTATCAGAAGGCGGCCGTGCGCCGCCGCAGGCCAACGCGCACCGGCGTGCTCTCGAAGCCGCGGTTCGCCATGAAGCCCGCCACACGCCTCGTCGCCGCGAGCGCGCCCGGCCTGGCCGTCTATTCCTGGCCGCGGCCGCTTCAGTGGCTCGTCGCCCTCGCGCTCATCCCGCTGGCCGTACTGCCCTGCATCGGCAACCTGCTCCTCATGCTCCTCATCATCTACGACGTCACCTCATCCATCGCGGCAGCCCGGGACGAAGGCTCGTTCGACGCCCTGCTCATCACGCCGGCCGGCGATCGCGAACTGGCCCGCGCTATCTATGGCGCTTTCATGCGCCGCGCCTTTCTCTTCTTCCCCGCCCTTGCCGCGGGCGGCCTCTTGTTCGTCCTGCACGGCGGACTCATGCGCTCGCCCCTGTTTGGGAACACCTACTCTTCTTCGCTGTGGCTGGCGATGACGTACATGCTGTCAGTCTTTCTCCTGACTCCCTTAGCGTCCCTGCTGGCTTACGTGGCCGTCGGATGCTGGGCATCGACGTTCCGCATGCGGCCCGCGGTTCAGGCCGCCGTGGGCACGTTCTGGATGCTGCTCATCTCATATCTCATCTCTCTTCTCACGGTGATCGTGGCCGTTCTTCTGGTTCGGCCATCCGGCATGTCCGGCGTAGCCAATACGGGAATGGCGGCTTCGGTTGCGCTTCTGACCTTCGCCATCGCCTACCGGTTCTACCGGCGGTTCGCGTGGCACTTGTCCCGCAAATGGCGAACGGGACGCCACGTCGCAGGCTGAAGGCGACACGCTGGCCCGGCCCACGCCCCTGCCGTGGATGACTGCACCGCCGGATTGCGCTATTATGCGGCCCGGGGACACGGGATCAAAGGGGGCTGTGAGATGAATCTGCCGCTTGCCGAGCTCGAGCTGACTCGCGCGGGCCGGCGTGGTTCCACCTATGCCCTGCGCGGCATCGTTGTCGGCCTCACCTGGCTGGGCCTTCTGTGGGTGTGGAGCGTGTTCGTGCTATTCGGACGGGACGATCAGCTTCTTCTGGCGATGGTCGGGCCGTTCACGGCGGGCGTCGCCCAGGCACTCGAGTTCTTCGCCGTGTTTGCCGTCGGGCCGCTCTTCTCGGCCGGGCTCATCGCCCAGGAAAAGCGCGATCGCACCCTCGGCCTCCTCCTCACGGCCGACATCCGCGGCCTCGACATCTTCCTGGCCAAGTTCCTCACCGCCTTCCTCTACGTCGAACTACTCGCCTTCAGCGCGTTGCCCGTTCTGGCTATCGCCTCCTTGCTCGGCGGCATCTCCGTGCCCGGCATGGCGATGCAACTGCTCATCCTCTCTTTCGCCGCTCTCGCTGTCTGCGCAGTGGGTTTGCTGTGCTCAACGCTTTCCGAGCACCCTATCGAGGCCCTGTTTCGCCTCGTCGTTTTCGAGGGCCTCTGGTTCCTGGTTACACTCGTCATCGACTGGGGCTCGTGGCCCTTCCCTAGGTGCCGAACCAACATTCTGGCCGCGGCCTTGGCTGTCGAGAGATCCACGGCCGACGTGTTCTACTGGCTTCCAAGCGTGGCCATCGCACTTGCCATCGCCGCTGTCGCGTCGTTTCTCACGGTGCGCCTCCTGCCGCGGCAGGCCCATGAGAAGGCGCCCGTGCGCCGCCGCAGTCCAACGCGTACGGGCGTGCTCTCGAAGCCGCGTTTTGCCATGAAGCCTGCGGCGCGCCTCGTCGCCGCCAGCGCGCCGGGCTTGGCCGTCCATTCCTGGCCGTGGCCGCTGCAATGGCTCGTGGCCCTCGCCCTGATTCCGCTCGCCGTGTTCCCCTGCGTCGGGACGCTGTTCGTCATGCTGCTCGTCGTGTATGACGTCACCTCGTCCCTCACGGCAGCGCGCGATGAAGGCTCGTTCGCTTGCCTGCTCGTCACACCGGCCGGGGATCGCGAACTGGCCCGCGCCATCTATGCCGTTTTCACGCGCCGCGCCCTTCTCTTCTTCCCCGCGGTTGCCCTGGGCGGTGGCCTGAACATACTGCATGAGGGCATCATGGGCCTTGCAGCATCAGGTGTGCCCTCTTCGCCCTGGCTGGCGCGCTACCTGTGCGTCAGTTTCCTGCTGTCTCCGTTGGCGTCCCTTCTGGCCTACGTCAGCGCCGGATGCTGGGCGTCCACGCTCCGCATGCGGCCTGTGGCCCAGGCTCTTGTGGGTGTGTTCACGCTGATCTTCGTCTCCTTCGTTGCGTGCATGCTTCCCGTGTCCTGCCTGGGCGTGTTTCTGGTGGATACCATGCTCGAATCGCCCGATCCCTTGAGCGTCGTGGGCGTTGGCGCGACGCCGATTGCGATGCTAATCGTGTGTGCCGTCGCATACGCGTTCTACCGGCGGTTCGCGTGGCACTTGTCGCGCAAATGGCGAACGGGACGCCACGTCGCAGCCTGAAGGCGACACGCTGGGCCGCGCCCTGCCCCTGCCGCGGGCGGGGTGACTGCACCGCGGGATTGCGCTATTATGCGGCCCGGGGACACCGGATCAAAGGGGGCTGTGAGATGAACCTGCCGCTTGCCGAACTCGAACTGACTCGCGCGGGCCGGCGTGGTTCCACCTATGCCCTGCGCGGCATCGTTGTCGGCCTCACTTGGCTGGGCTTTCTCTGGGTGTGGAGCATGTTCGTGCTATTGGGACGGGACGATCAGTTTCTTCTGGAGATGGTCGGGCCGTTCACGGCGGGCGTCGCCCGAGCACTCCAGCTTTTCGCGGTGTTCGCCGTCGGCGCCCTCTTCTCCGCCGGCCTCATCGCCGAAGAGAAGCGCGACCGCACCCTCGGCCTCCTCCTCATGGCCGACATCCGCGCCCTCGACATCTTCCTGGCCAAGTTCCTCACCGCCTTCCTCTACGTCGAGCTTCTCGCCCTCGGTGCGTTGCCCGTTCTGGCCATCGCCTCCCTGCTCGGCGGCATCTCCGTGCCCGGCATGGCCCTCCAACTCCTGATCCTCACCGCGGCCACCCTCGCCGTGTGTGCGATGGGCCTGCTGTCTTCAACGCTGTCCGAGCGCCCGATCGAGGCCCTGTTCCGCCTCGCTGTCTTGGAGGGTGTCTGGTTTGGGCTCACGTACGCCATCGACTACGGGCCGTGGGCCGTGGTGGGATGGCGAACCAGCATCATGGCTGCGATGTGGGCTGCGGGCCAACCCATGGCCAACCCGTTCTGCTGGCTGCCCAGTGTGGCCATCGCGCTTGCCATCGCCGCTGTCGCGTCATTCCTCACCGTCCGCCTCCTGCCGCGCCAGGCCTATCAGAAGGCGGGCGTGGGCCGGCGCAGGCCGGCGCGCACGGGCGTGCTCTCGAAGCCGCGTTTTGCCATGAAGCCTGCCACACGCCTCGTCGCCGCCAGCGCACCCGGCCTGGCTGTCCATTCCTGGCCGCGACCGCTGCAATGGCTCGTGGCCCTCGCCCTGATCCCCCTCGGCGTGTTGCCGTGCGTCGGGATACTCCTCGTCATGCTCCTCATCATCTATGACGTCACGTCGTCCATCACCGCAGCGCGCGACGAAGGCTCATTCGACGCCCTGCTCGTCACGCCGGCCGGCGATCGTGAACTGGCCTGCGCCATCTACGCCGCCTTTGCGCGCCGCGCCTTTCTGTTCTTCCCTGCGGTTGCCGTCAGCGGCGGCCTGGACATAGTACGTGAGGGCCGCATGTGTCTTGCGCAACCGGAAGTGCTTTCTTCCCCATGGCTGCCGGCCTATCTGAGCGTTGTTTACCTGCTTCTTCCTCTGGCGTCCCTCCTGGCCTACGTGAGTGCCGGATGCTGGGCGTCTACGCTCCGGATGCGCCCCGTGGCCCAGGCTCTCGTTGCTGGCTTTACGTTACTCTTGGCCTATCACGTTGCGTGGGTGTTGTCCTTCTCCTGCCTGGGGGCGCTCTTACACCTGGGCGACTCCAGCTTGTCGTATTACCCCCGCATGCTGAGCGGCGGCGCGATACCCGTTGTGACGCTTGTCGCTTTCGCCGTCGCATACGCGTTCTACCGGCGGTTCGCGTGGCACTTGTCGCGCAAGTGGCGGACGGGAGGCGTGGATGGAGCGTGAGATGAATGTATACTTCGTGAAACGCGGCACGCAGAGGAGAAAGTGAATGAAGAACCGAGCCGACTTGTTACCGGTGGATGCACCGGCCGCCCTCGAGGTGTGGCAACTCACCGAGGATACCGTGCCCTGTTCCCACCTCTACATGGAGGCCCAGGTGTTCACGCCGGACTCGAAGCGGTTCGTGCTGCACCGCAGCGCCCACCCCCACGGCAGCGATCAGAACGATCCCGAGCACCGCTACCTCGTGTGCGATCTCGAGAACGGCGGCGCCCTGCACCCCATCACCGAGGAAACCGGCGCAACCGCCGCCACCGTGTCGCCGGACGGCACGACGTGCTACTACTTCGTGAACGAAACCTCGCCGGGCGGCGGGCGCCTCACGCTGAAGCGCATAGGCCTCGACGGCTCGGGGCGCGAAACCCTTTGCGTCATCGACGGGCCTATTCCCGGCTCGCCCCATCAGCCCAGCCGGCCCTATCCGCTCTCGACGATCTCGTCGGATGGCAAACGCCTGGCCATCTCCGCCTTTCTCGGCGACGGGAACACGGAGAACGCTCCCTTCGGGCTCCTCATCTTCGATCTCGAAGGCAAGGAGCCCGTCCGCATCATCCTCGAAGGCCCCTCGTGGCTCAACATGCATCCGCAATACTCGCGCTCCCTCGATGCCGACGGCCGCCGCGATATCCTCGTTCAGGAGAACCACGGCGGCGAATTCAGCCCGGCCGGCTCGATCATCCACCTCACCGGCGGGGCCGGGGCCGACATCCACGCCATACGCGATGACGGCACCGCGTTCCGCAACCTGCCCTGGGGACGCGACGGCAACGAGTTCTGCCAAGGGCATCAATGCTGGCGCGGCCGCTCCGCCTCGGCGATCACGGGCACCAGCGTCCGCGATCGCGGCGTCCACGAACTCATCGAGTCCGAGCCCGTCGCGTTTGCGGGGCATGTCGGGCTCGCCACGCCCGGCGGCCGGCGCAATACCCTCAGCCGCACCGTCGAGAAACCCAGTCTCCGCCACTTCGCCACCGATATCGAGGGGACTCGCCTCATTACGGATGACTGGGCATCCGACGGCCGCCAGCTCCTCCGCACCGCCGAGTTCGGGCCGGATGCGTCGGATCCGCTCGAGAACTGGCGATTCCTCCTCGATACCGACAACGAACCGGCCAAGAAGGGGAATCACTCCCATCCGTTCCTGTCGCCGGACGGCAACGCCGGCTTCTTCAACTCCGATGAGTCGGGGCAGTTGCAGGCCTACATGGTGACGGGCCTGTTTCAAGCATAGGAAGCGCTGCTGGTATGAAAACCGATGACTTCACGGTAGTCGAGACGTCAGGCGGCCCCGTCGAGCGGGCCGGGCAGTTCGGTGAGGCCGTTCGCGCGAACTACGCCGCCGTCGCCGCCCTGTTCGAGCCGCGCCGCGCCCTCCTCGATACGCCTCAGGGCCAACGCGTACTCGCCAACGTCCGTACACGTTACCTGGCCGAGTGTGCCGACATCCTGCCCCACATGAAAGCCTTTGCCAAGGGACTCGATGTCGACTTCGACGCGCTGCTCGAACTCAACATCCTGGTGATGCTGACGAAATCGCGGCTCGAAGAATGCACCGGCGTCATTGTCGCGCGGGGCGATCACGTGGTGGTGGGCCAGAACTGGGACACCGGCGAGAAGGCCGCGCCTATGGCCGTCCTCGATATCGGCCGGGGCGGCGGCACGCCCGCTACGGCGCGGTTCACCTCGCCGCTCACCCTCGACTTCTGGGCCGGCGTCAACCCATACGGCCTGGCCACCGGCGGCTGCTCGGGCCCCTCCGGCGATCCCATCGGCGATGGGATGGGCATCACCGGCACGCTCTGGCGCGGCCCCGTCTTCTACCGCTGCAAGAGCGTCGCCGACGTGAAGGCCCTTGTCGAGTCCGTGCCCATTCCCGGTAAAGGGCCCAATACCGTCTATGTCGACGCCGGCGGCGCCATGCTCTGGGTGCAACAGGGCGGTGGCCACTCCGGCGTCGTGGCCCCCGAAACGCCCTATTGCGCCGCCACCGGCTATCGCCCCCTCCTCAACGAGCCCCGGAACCCCAAGGAGATGGCCGAATACCACCGGTGGGAGCGCTTCATGCTCCTCGCCAAGGATGCCTCGGAGTGCACCCGCGATCTCGTGGCCTGCGTCAAGGCCGTCCTCGCCGATCACTGCGTTGTGGACGATCATCCGGACAGTTCGCCGTGCCGTCACGGCGGCCCGGACAGTTCAACGCAGTTTTCGCTTGTGTTCGATCTCACCGCGCGGACGGTGCATTATTGCGGCCGGCCGTGCGAGAATCCGTGGCGCGCCATCGAACTGTGAGTTGGCCCGGCGCCATGGACTCGAACGGCGTTTGCCGCACCCCGTCCCGTTCGGAAGTACAAGGAGAAGAAGGCTTATGAACATCCTCACGACCGGAATTCTCGGGATTCTGCTGGCGATTCTGCTGATGCCCCGCGCGGTTGCGGACGATCTGTGGCTGCATCCGGCCTGTCATCCCCTGCCCAGCAAAGAACTCGGGCCCTTCGTCCGGCTCGCAGACGGCGCAATCCTCGCCGTGAGAGACTCGCGTGTCCTCGTCAGCCGTGACGAGGGCGCCTCGTGGGATTCGTGGCCGCTGTTGCCCGACGGGCCCGACATCAAGGTGAGCAGCGAGGGCGCCCTGTTGCGCACGCGCAGCGGCGTGCTCATTCTTGCCTTCATGAACATGAACGAGCAGGATTGGCGCTGGAACAGCGAGAAACACGATGCCGATCCCGGCACGCGGCTGCCCACCTATGCCATGCGCAGCCTGGACGACGGCCGAACCTGGCAGGATCTACACAAGCTCCATGACGAGTGGACTGGATGCGTCCGGGACATGATCCAGACTCGGGAGGGCGAGGTTGTCTTCACGTCGATGATGCTGCTGAACAACCCCGGCCGCCATTCGGTGTTGACGTACGTTTCGGACGACGAGGGCGCGAACTGGACTCGGAGCAACATCATCGATCTCGGCGGCAACGGACATCACGGAGGCGCCACGGAATCGACCATCGAGCAGCTCGAAGATGGGCGGATCTGGCAGTTGATCCGCACCAATTGGGATCGGTTCTGGGAAGCGTTCTCGGAAGACGGGGGGCGATCGTGGCGCGTAATCCGTCCCTCGTCGATCGACGCCAGCAGTGCGCCGGGATTACTCAAGCGCCTCGAAAGCGGGCGCCTGATGCTGGTTTGGAATCGGTTGTATCCCGAAGGCAAGCGCGAGTATCCGCGGACCGGCGGCGATCGCGAGTGGTCGGAAGTGCCGGCCTGCAACCACCGCGAGGAACTGTCCGTCGCCTTCTCGGAGGACGACGGCAAGACGTGGACCACGCCCGTCGTCCTGGCCCGGCAGCCCGGCGCATGGCTCTCATACCCCTACGTGTTAGAGGCCCAACCGGGCGAACTGTGGATCACGACCATGCAGGGCGACGTGCGCGTGATGGTGCGGGAACTCGATCTCCTCGCGAAGTGACACGAGCCGAGCGATGTATCCCGCCATGCGGCGCCGGCCCGGCGGCCTCTACCGGCCCGCTGCCACGGCGTCGGCGATGCACGCCTCGAGTTCGGCCCCATAGCGTTCGAGCGAGAAGGCCTGCTCGACGTGTGCGCGCGCCTGCCGTGCCAGCCCCTCGGCCTTTTCCGGTTCGTTCACGAGCCGCGAGATCCGGTTGGCAAGCTGGTTTGCGCGGCCGGGCTGCACCACGAGCGCGTTCTCGCCATCCTTCACCGCCTCCGCAATGCCGCCCTCGTCCGTGGTGACTACGCACGTGCCCGAGGCCATCGCCTCGAGGTGGAGGAAACCGAAGGGCTCCGGAACGGCAGACGAGTAGGCGAACACGTCGTGACTGCGGAACAACGCCGCCCGTTCGGATGCC
>JAFGTL010000639.1 GCA_016934125.1 Candidatus Hydrogenedentota bacterium | reverse complement strand
CGGCTACCAAGCGCCTCTTGACTTCGATGCCCAACTCATGGCAGAAACAATCTACCCCTTGGTGTCCGCAAATCCGGGGTAACTCCAGATCAACGCAGAGGGCGCAAAGGACGCGGAGGGTGCGCAGAGAGGAACACCGGACACGGAGCGTGCGCAAGGAGCGTGCGCACGGAGCGTGCGCAAGGAGCGTGCGCAAGAAGCGTGCGCAAGGAGCGTGCGCAAGGAGCGTGCGCAAGAAGCGTGCGCAAGGAGCGTGCGCAAGAAGCGTGCGCAAGAAGCGTGCGCAAGAAGCGGGGGCAAGAAGCGGGGGCAAGAGGGGAAGATTAACCACGAATGGACACCAATGGACTCGAATCGGGGGAAAGATGAGCGCGCATAGGGTGCGCTGGGGGTGCGGGAGCGGAGTGTGCAGGTTCCTGGCCACGGATCCGCCTCGGGATTCCTCTGCGTGCCTCTGCGAACTTGGCGGGCTCCGCGTCCGCAACCAAACGAAACCGCCCCAATTCATTCAGGCACAATGAGTTGTCAAGCTCTCCGCACGGAAATTCGTGCAGCTTGCATTGATTCTGGGAGATCGCAGTACTGATGGGAACCGTTCTGGGAGAAGACAGACGCGGAGGACGGGGTCTGGAAAAGCGAGGGACACCCATTAGGTGGCTCGGTGTCAAGAGGTCCCGCCTACGCCGCATCCTGTGGACGCGCCTCGGCTGGGTGAGTCCGGCTTTCTTGCTCTTGCTCGGAGAGCGGGGCGACTTCTTGAAGGGCTCCGTGTACTGACGCTTTTGGTGCAGCGATTGCGGTGCCCGGGCGCCGGGTAGCGGATTGTGGCGCGCTCGAAGTCCTGAACGTTGCGTGAGTTTCGCTCGGCCACGCACTCACCGCGCCGGTGACTTTCGCGCAGGCACGGGGCGTGCGGCCGAGCTTGCCTTGCGCGCCACGTTGCGGGATCTTAACCGGGGATTCGGGGCCCTGGGATCGGTTGACAATGCCTGGCGGGATCCTCAAAATGCCACGCCATGAGCTGGGGGCGTTCCATACTGCGCCGGATCGGGCCGGGGTTCATCATGGCATCCGTCGTGTTGGGCCCGGGCAGTATCGTGGCGGCGAGCCGGGCGGGCGCCGAGGCGGGCTATCGCCTGTTATGGGTGCTGGTGTCGGCGGCGGTGCTCATGGCGGTGTATACCTCGATGGGCGCGCGGTTGGGCTGCGCACTCGATACGACGCCGCTCGACTACCTGTCGCGGAAGACGGGCCGGTGGCTCGCGGCGCTGGCGGGGGTGTCGGGATTCCTGGTCGCGGCGGGGTTCCAGTTCGGCAATAACCTGGGCGTCGCGTTCGCCCTGGGCGGATTACTCGGCGAGCACGCCTGGCTGCCCCTGTGGCTGTGGCCCATTCTGTTCACGGGCCTGTCCATGGCGTTCCTGTGGTCGGCGAAACATGTCTACAAGGCCCTCGAGCGCATGATGATGGTGCTGGTGGCGGTGATGATCGTCGCGTTTGTGGCAAACCTGTTCTGGACGGGCATCAGCGTGCCGCGGCTCGTGGGCGGGCTCGTGCCCCGCGGCGAGCCGGGCGATCTCATCATCGCGAGCGCCATGCTGGCCACGACGTTCTCGGTGGTGGGCGCGTTCTATCAGGCCTATCTGGTGCGGGCCAAGGGATGGAAGCGGGAGGATCTGAAGACGGCCGTCAGCGATGCGTGGCTCGGCATATCGGCCCTCGGGATCATGTCGGCGGTCATTATGATCGGCTCGGCCGAGACGCTGTTCGGGAGCGGCTCGTCTTTCGGGCACATCGGGCAACTCGCCCAACAACTGCGCGGCATCCTGGGGCCTGTGTCCAACCTTGTGTTCTGCTGCGGCCTTGCCGCGGCGTCGTTCTCGTCATTCATCGTGAACGCCATCGTCGGCGGAGGGCTGTTGGCGGACGGATTCGGCCTCGACTCGCAGGTGGACAGCAAGAGCACGCGGTGGTGCGCGTCGGCGGCGTTGCTGGCCGGATGCCTCGTCGCGATCGTGACGCTCGTGTTCGGCACCGGCACGACGCAAACCACCTCGCTCCTCATCGCCCAGGCCTCCACCCTCCTGGCGGTGCCGCTGTGCGCCCTGCTGCTCCTGGTGCTCACGTCGAGCCGGAGCGTCATGGGCGATCTCAGGAACCGCGCCGTCACCATGGCCCTCGGCGGCGTGGGACTGGCGATCCTGCTCTGGCTGGCGTGGACGCGCCTGTCGGCCCTCTACACGCGCGTGGCCGACTGGTTTCAGTAGGGACGGCCGCCGCGCCACCTTTCCGGGGATCCATCAATGGGAGAGGTGTCCGCCCGGAAGATGTGGCTAGAGGCGGGTGCGGCCCTGGAGGGCGTGGGAGAGGGTGACGTCGTCGGCGTATTCGAGGCCGCCGCCCATGGGGACGCCGTGGGCGATGCGGGAGACGGCGATGCCGCGCTCGCCGATCTGGCGGGACAGGTAGAGGGCGGTGGCTTCGCCTTCGGCGGTGGCGTTGGTGGCGACAATCACTTCGGAGACGCCGCCGGCCTCGATGCGCTTCATGAGCCGGCCGACGGTGAGTTCGTCGGGGCCGATGCCGTCGAGGGGGCTGAGCGCGCCGTGCAGCACGTGATAGACACCGCGGTAGGTGCCGCCCTTCTCGATGGCCATGACGGCCGCGGGGCGTTCGACGACGCAGATCGTCGAGCGGTCGCGATCGGAGGCGGTGCAGAGCGCACAGGGATCCGTTTCGGTGAGATCGCAGCAGATGGAGCAGGTGGTGACGCGTTCGCGCGCGGTGCGGACGGCTTCGCTGAGGAACAGGGCGTCTTCCTCGGGGGCGCTCAGGAGATGAAGGGCGTAGCGCTCGGCGGATCGTTTGCCGACGCCGGGCAGTTTGCGGAACGCTTCGATGAGCCGTTCAACCGATGGCGCATCGAGGAACATGATGGTGGTTCAATCCCGTTTGGCGGCCGCCCCGGCCAGCCGTTCGCGGACTTCGTCCCACTCGGTGAGCAGGGCCTGCCGCGTGAGAATATCGCATCGATCCGGGAAACAGATCCCTTCCAGGTGATCGCATTCGTGCTGGATGATGCGGGCCAGGAAATCGCGCGCCTCGAAATCGAGTTGCTTCCCGGAGGGATCGTGGGCGCGGACATGGATCCGGGTGGCCCGCGGCACACTCGCAAAGATCTCGGGCAGGCTCAGGCAGCCCTCATCGCCCTCTTCGCGTCCCTCGGCCTCGAGGATCTCCGGATTCACCAGGCACATCTTGGTTCCGTTGCGATCGTCCAGCGTGAGGATGCGGTGTGACAGGCCTACCTGCGGCCCGGCCAGGCCGACGCCGTCGTAGGTGTACATCGTCTCGAACATGTCTTCGGCCAGTTGGGCCAAGTCCGGCGTGAAGGACTCGTACGGCTTCGCCACCTGGCACAACGGATCGTCGGGATACAGAACCACATTCATAATCGACATCATCCAACTCCTCGGAGGCCTATGGTACCACATGGGTTAGGCGTGGCTCAAAGAGCCACGGGGCTCAAAGAGCCACGGGGCACAAAGCAGCCACGGGGCTCAAAACCCGCGCGCACGGCTTTCGCCGAATGGGCCTCCAAAGAGAAACGCCGGATAGCCGGCGGATATTCTCGCGATCCGGGGGCGGATTGCGCGGGGCGGGCGGGCTGGACTAGAATGGGCCAAGCCGAGGAAGGGCGAGCGGGCTCAGAAGTGGTGGGAGCACAGAGCGTTGCAGTATGCTGAGAATTACGAACGGTGCTGTCTCGAACACCCGAACGCGGTCCATCGTTGGTTCATGGGCCTGCTGACGCGGAAGGCGCAGTCCATCGGTCAGGAATCCCATCGGGCGTGGTCGCTCAAGTTCGCCATCGATCACTACCTGGCTGGGCGAACCGGCTTGCGCGTGCTCGACTGCGGGGCCTGGAACGGGTGGTTTCTGAGCTACAACGTGCCCGCCATCGCCCAGCGGATCGCGCTGGATTTCGACGCCCATTTCGCGGCGGAGATGCGGGCGAAAGGCATCGACTTCGTGTTGGCGGACATGGAGAAGGGGTATTTCCCGCTGGCGGACGGGGCCGTCGATCTCCTGGCCATGACGAGCACGCTCGAACACCTCGGCAACTCCCAGCAGATCGCCGCCGAGATCCGCCGCGTGCTGAGCCCCGGCGGCATCGTGTTCGTTACGGTGCCCGATATTTTGAAGTACCGGTTCCATTTCTGGGACGACGTCACCCATAAGCGGCCGTTCAACGCCGTTTCGCTACGGTTTCTGTTTGAAACCCAGGGCTTCGAGACGGTCGAGCTCTGCCGTTACAACCACAATCTCTTTATCGCGGGCAACCTGTTCCCGGCGTGGATCCACCGCCGGCTCATGCGGCTGCGCGGCCGGGCCTTGCTCTATGTAGGCAGGAGGCCCGCCGGGTGATCCGCGATGCGGAGCGGCACGGCGGCGTGAATGCATCGGAACAGGCGGCCTTGTTCGATCGACTGGCATCGGGGGAGGCGCTGTACGTCTACTCCGATAACGCGCTTCGTATCGTCGACTCGCTGGTGGGGGCGAAGGGGCGCGTGCTCGATGTGGGCTGCGGCGACGGCGCGATCGCGGGCGCGCTCGGTGGGTGTTCGGCCGTCGGGTTCGATATCTCGCCGCGTTGCGCCGCGCTCGCGAAGCAGCGGGGCGTCAAGGCCGTGGTGGCGGACGCGGCGGCGGGCATCCCGTTCCGCGACGGGGCGTTCGACACGGTATATTGCGTGGATGTGCTGCACCATCTCGGCGGGGCCTGGGAACGGGTGTTGGGCGAGATTGATCGGGTGCTCCGCCCGGGCGGCACCGCGGCCGTGGTCGAGCCCGACGCGCGAAACGCGCTCGTGCGGTGGACGCAGGCGCCGCGTTCACCCATCCGCGTGGCGCCGTACGGCAACGAACCGGCCATCGATCCGGCCGAGTTGGCGCCGCTCCTCGAACACCTGGGCTACGCCGTCGAGTGCCGGCGCATCCACATCGAGGGCCGGCAGGTTGAGCGGAGCGTGTTTCCGTTGTGGCAGCGGGCGCTGAAGGCGCCGTTTGTGTTGGCGTTGGCGTTAATGTACGGCAGCGCGCCCAACAAATTCGCCTTGCTCGCAACGAAACCGGAGTGATTTCGGGATGGATCTCGCGAATCGGACCATAGTGATCACCGGGGCATCGCGCGGGCTCGGGCGGGTGCTGGCGGTTCATTTCGCCGGCAGGGCGGGCTCGATCGTGCTGGCGGCCCGGGATCGCGCCGGCCTCGAGGACACGGCCGCGCGCGTCGAGTCCGCGGGCGGTTCGTGCTCGATTGGGGTGTGCGATCTGGCCCGGCCGGAGTCCATCGAGGCGTTGGTGGCCGACGTGCGCGCGCGCGCCGGGCGGATCGACGTTCTGATCAATAACGCCGCCAACGTAACGTCGAAACCCTTCCTCGACACGTCGCTGGACGAGATCGGCGCCCAGATCGGCACGAACGTGGCCGGAATGCTGCAACTCACCCGGCTCGTCGCGCCCGTCATGCTTGAGCAGGGCGAGGGCATGGTGATCAACATCTCGTCGCTGGCCGGCTACAAGCCGAACACGAGCCAGACGGTGTACAGCATTTCGAAGGGCGCGGTGAACGCGGCGTCGGAGGCCTTGTACGCCGAACTGAAAGGCCGCGGGATCCACGTCATGAACGTGCCCCTGCCCCCCATCGGGACGGGCCCGGGCCAGCTTGCGCCGGAACGCTTCGCGCACCGCCTCGAACGGGCCATCGAGCGGGAAGAATGCGAGTTGTTCCTTCACCGTCGAAGCCGGTTCCTGATGCGGCTCTACCGCTTCCTGCCGTTCCTGGCGCGCCTGCGATGACGGCCCGGCCGGCCGCTGCCTGAAAGGATATGCCCGTGGAGTCCAACGAGAACGGAGCGCCTGAGAACGGGGAAGACTGGCGCCCGGCGCTGATCACGTGCCCGCAGTGCGGCCACCCGAATCTCGAGTTCCGGAACCACTGCCGGCGCTGCGGCGGCCGGCTCCGCGGTTCGGCGAACCTCATCCCCGGCGCGGATCTCGTGGAATGGACGGCCACGGACGGCCGGGCCCGGTTCGGCCTGAAGCGGCCGCCCGGCCCGGTGCTCGCGGTACTGGTGGCGCTGTTCGCCATCGTGGGCGCGGCCCTTTTTGCGCCGGCCTCGATGCGGCTCATCGCGGCGGTCGCGCTCGTGTCCGCCTTCGGGCTCCTCGGATACAGCCTGTTGATCAACCGCGATCTCAGCCGCGCCGGGGTGAGCGATGAGGGCGACGGGACGGCGACGCCCGAGCGGCAGTGCCCGGGTTGCGGCGCGTCCATCTGCGCGATCGACGACATCTGCCCGGTGTGCGGCGAGATCGTGGGCGAGGCGGACGAGTAAGGGCCGCAAGGGGCTGTCGTCAGTTGAGGGGACTCGAGCCGGGCCCGGCCGCGGAGCCGTCTTCGGTGAAGCGGATGACGCCCGAATCATCCACGTAGAACTGCCGGTATCCGGTGCGGCCGGGGGATGCAGGCGTGCCGAAGCAGGTATAGGCGGGCGCCACGGCGCCGGAGCCGAGCGTGACGCTGACGGTATAGACGTAGCCGAGTTTGTTTCCATTGCCGAGAATGGGATCGATGAAGGGCGCCGTTTGCCCGGCCCCATCGGGATTGACGAGTTGGGGCAGGGTGCCATAGTCGCCGTTGCCGTCCGTGTCGTCGTCCACGAAGGCGGCCGTCTGAAAGGCGATCTCGCCGGTCGAGATGCTGCGCATGGCGCTGGCCGCGGCGGCTTCGTTGGCGTTCATGCGGGAGCGAACGAGGTTGATGACGGCGATCCCGGCGATGATGGCGATCAGCGCGACGACGATCATCAGTTCCACGAGGGTGAACCCTTGCCGTGACTTCACCGCGCTGCTCCCTTCCCCAATCCCGTCAACCTATCGAGTCCCGCCGCGTGCATCCCCAGCCGGCCCGCAGGCGCATTGTACGCCGGCCGACGGGCTCGGTGTCAACCGGCGCCGTTGCTTTTGCCCGGTTCGGCAGGTATCGTGACGCCCGCTGACAGGCGCCGAGGCCGGATAGGCCGTGGAGACGAGGTAGGACGTCATGAATCGAGACTGCATTTTCTGCCGAATCATCGAGGGATCCGCGGATCGAAGTCTGGTCTGCGAGGACGCGCACGCCGTCGCGTTCATGGATCTGGGCCAGATCAACCCGGGGCACGTGCTCATCGTGCCGCGCCGGCACGCGGCCGAACTCGTCGATCTGTCCGAGGAGGAGGCCGCGGCGACGTTCGGCATGGTGCATCGTGTCGCGTGCGCGGTGAAGCGGAGCGGGCTGCGGTGTGAAGGATACAATGTGTGGCAATCCAACGGCACCGTGGCCGGCCAGGATGTGTTCCACGTGCATTTCCACGTGCTGCCCCGCTTCCCGGGCGATGCCCTTCGCATCTCGGTGGCGCCCGATCGCCCGATGCACGGACGGGCCGATCTGGACGCGTTCGCCGGCGCCATCGCGGCGCAACTCGACTGAGCCGCCGCGCCGGGGGGGGGGACGAGATGGAACAGCGATTCGAACTGACGCCCGCCGACAAAGAGATGCCGCACGAGATCTGGCAACTCGTCGCCGATCTCGAGCGAGGCACCTTCTCCGTGTTTGAGCCCGCCGGCCAGCTCTACGACACCTTCGACATCGAGGACATCGCCACGCGCATCACGATGCCGGAGTTCGCCGGGGCGACGCGGTGGCCAAGGTTCCACTTCGAAGCCGGCTCCATCGTGTTCAAGGTGGACAAGCGGTGCCTGCGGTTCCTGAAGAAGATGCACGTTCTCGCCCTGTGCCTGGGGGAACCCGAGCAACTCCGCCGCCTTCTCCGTAAAGAGTTCGCCAAGGTCGCCCTCGGCGTGCTCTTCCTGCTCACCGTCGCACCGGCCTGCACCTGGCTGTTCGTCACCACGCCCTACGGGCACTCGTTCAAAGCGCGATCCTTCGGCTTGATGGCCGGCTCGATCTTCATGGGATTCCTGTTGATCATCAATCCCGGCAGACACATCCTCGCCATCCGGCAAGCGAGGAAACTCCAGGACGAGATGGGCCGCTGATCCGCGCGGCGTGCGGAGGGCTCTACTGCCTGCCGTCATCCATTCGCCGCACCCGTTCACGCAGATACTCGGCGAACTGGGCCCACCAGAGATGGTTCGGGTAGGTGTCGGGCGACTTGTGGAACGTGCCGCCCTCGTAACAGCCGGCCAGCCTCACGTGGCGGACTTCCTCGATCTGGCTCTCCCAGAGGGCCGTCACACGCGGATGCTCGTCGAAGTAGCGGCGGCCCGCCGCCTGATGTTCCGCCGCGAGCCCACCGGGATCGGCGAGCACATGGCCATACGTGAGCATGTAGAACAGATACGGTTCGCGCCGCATCTCCTCGGCAAGGAGCGGCGAAGGCCAGTAGCACACCTGCACGGTGACGCCGGCAACCTTCCGATCCAGATCGAGCCGCATTGCGTCGCCCCCCGCG